>JANYDR010000110.1 GCA_025363495.1 Cyclobacteriaceae bacterium
ACCTCAGAGGTACTTTAACCCGAACGACAAATTTGGTTACATGGCTCTCTCATCCATTAGGTAATTTATATAAACACACGCCTCGTGGCGTACCCGATTCCACAGATTTAACCCGCTGATTCTAATACATGGAATTCCTTAAGATGCAGACTTTTACCGCGGAGGACCTTAAAGAAAAGTCGCGTGAAACTCTAAGATTCCTTGAAAATATTCAGGCATTCAATCTGTGAAATCCGTGGGAAATGTACTCAACCTAGTTATCGCAATTAATCTTCTCAAACTCATCGGTTTCCATTGCCTGCTTGCGAATAACCTTTCCACGATGATCGAAGTACACCACTACCGATATCCCAGCCTCTTCTATATTACGCTCCGTAAAATATAAGGGAACGTCTTTACTGCCAAGGTTAATCACATCACTGTATTGAATCGGAACAATAATACCACGCCTGTTACTGATTACTCCAAGAGCATTGTCCTGACGAATGATATATATTTTTTCATCTGGCGAATCCTTAACGATTGTATAATTCCTGACCCGATCAAGCTTTGTCTTCTGAGCATATATCTCAAAGAGTATCCACTGGAAATTTTTCTTTACCCAGGCGGTTGAGTCGTTCCAGTACTGAATATCTTCCCACTCAAATGTTCCCAGCAGTTTTCCGTCAGGATAAATAAACCCATAACCCTTCTCCTTAAAAGCCATTTTCAAGGAATGATTATACGATCTTATATTTCTCTCAAATGTGGGTTTGATCAATAACTTTGAGCTCACATCGTATGAACCAAATTTTTTATCCTTTAATAAAGAAAACCCTCCTGGTTCAGTGGAAACAATAGCATCATATTCGATTGGCACAAATATTTTTCCATCTTCTGAGATGAGCCCTTTTTTGTTGGCCCGTGTTATTAAGAATGCATCCGGTGAAACCGCTTCCAACTGATCAAAGTCCAGCGTAAAAAGTTTAATACCCGATACAGCATCGTACACAACCTTCTTTTTCTTGTCATCCAGCAGCAGCCATGAGGCTGAATCACGATATTCCTTGAATTGAAAAGAAGTGTTTCGAGGGAACGAAATTTTCTGTCCTTCAGGAAGAAATGCTTTTACTGAATCATTGGATTCGAGAAAAGCAAGTTGTCCCTGAAACCACACGCTGTCTCCCGTAATTATTCTATCAAGACCTTTATCATAAAGTTGATAGCGACAATCTCCCGTTTGTAAACGGATCCACCCCGCCTGTTCGTTAACCGTTTTATACACAATATTCTCAAATCTTGAAATACCCTTGAGGAACACTTTGTCATCCTTGCCGTAAATAAATCCAAAAGAGGTTTTGCGCAACTGTTGCCGATCAAGTAGGATAATGAAATTCAAACGAGCGTCAATAACTCCTTCCAGAAGTCCGTTACGCACCCAGTATTGCTGAGGGCCCCATCTTCTTACCTCATCAAAAACAAAATCCTCCGCAAGCGCTGATGGTGAATTTGACTTCCCGATTCGCCCCGGTGTTGTCAATATTTTCTTTCCACCTTTTGTAAGAACTATGAGCGAGTCAAATGCCGTGATTTCATCATAGGAAAAAGGAAGTAACTGATTTCCTGTGAGACTATAAATAGACCATTTTCTGCCTTTCTCCAGACCAATGAAACGGTTTGCAATCAGATGAGCTGCATCCACTGAAGGGCCAACGTTGAATCCTGATTCATGTATCACAAACTTTGCCGAGTCGGAAGAAAGCAACAAATAGCCCAGGCCAATTTCTTTGGATTCATTGACCTTTGATTGAGATATCCGTTTTCCATTTCTAGCAATTAATCCGGAGGATGTTACCAGCACACGGTCCCTCACGTCACCGCACCGATACTCTTCCGCAATCATTTCGAACGAAGGAGCAATGATCTCCTCACCCCGATCATCGATGAAACCATATTTTCCAGATTTAATCACCGGCACCCAATAAGACTTATTGAGCTGCTCAATGTACTTCAATGAATCAGTCATCCATGAATCATCAAAAATATCTTCATCTTCGGTCAGTTGTAGCTTAAATAAAATATTCTTTGCTTTAAAAGAAGATTTTGAAGATGGATAGCCTGCAATAAATCCACGAAAGGATTCAGGAGAACCAGAAGCAGTAGAAAGATCGAAAATAGATTTCTCTACTTGTGACCTATAAGGACTTTTGGGAAACTGTTTGTAAAATTTTACATAACTGGATAGTTTATGATCACTGGTTTTATCTTCAAGCAGAAGTTTATCATATCGGCTCTGAGCATCACTTTGACGAAGTGAAGAAGGATACTTTGCTATAAATTTCTGAAAGCCCGACCAGGTGTTTGTCTTAAGCGCGTCAATGTAAGCAACCTCGTCGCGCAGTTCGATAGCAAATGACATCTGCGCTGCAGTCTTATGACGATCTATAAAATATTGATACCCTGCTTCTGAATTCAGTTGTCTTGCTTTTTCGAAGGCGGTGCTGTCAATACGGGCGGTGAGTCGCAATAATAGTATGCTATCCAACGGTATACGCTTAAGTCGTTCCCGGTCCTTCGGCAGTGAAGACTCCAAATCCCGCATTGCAGTTAGAGAATAAGCATACGCTGAGTCGAGGTTATTGGATGGATTGCCTTTGTTGAAATAAAAAAGGGACAGCATGTAACGCGCCTCCGGATTGATCCAATCTTTGGAAAGTGATTTACGAAAACTCTGTTCAACTTTTGACCATTTGCCTTTCTTTTGCATACGGTCCATAGCCAGTTCTTCGGGACTGGTCTGGGCCAAAGCCGGGATACAGGCAAAAAAAAGAAGAAAACTAAAACGGCTCATTGAAATTAATAACGAAGCAAGTTTCAATTATTCAGGCAAAAGAGGAAATCAATTTTATTGCCATCCGGCGATAATTTTTCCCGCGGATGGCACGGATTCTAATACGCCTTCAGTGTGAAACAACGTTGCTAGCCGGCTAGCTTCGCGTGCTGAGGTTTGCCATCCTGACACGTCGGGGCACAGAGTTCCACAGATATCTGTATTATTTTTCTTTACGGGAAAAGAATTATCAGCAATGATCTGCGCTCATCTGTGTAATCTGTGGCAAAGTGTTCCGCTGGTTAGCAATAGTGGTTTATCCAAAGGAGTCTTAAAGTCCGTGGCAACTTGCTTTCTTAAGGGAAGCGAGCTATATAAGGTTAAAAATATCCGATTACTGCATTTTACTAAGTTCGAATGACGAAATTGGTAGCTTCACAAAATAGGATTAGTATTTATCCGTCTTAAAGGAAACAACTTTCTGCGAGGTGTTGCCGAGCAGGTCCACCGCTGACATCTTAATGGTATATTCCTTATCCTTTAAAAATCCTTTGAGTGGGGCAATGTACAATTGTTCCTTGCCGTCATTGATAGAATACCGGATCTGATCAACCCCTACCTCTGCGTCTACTGCTGCGAGGTAAATAGTTACATACGATGGATATTTCGATTCTTTACTTAAAGGAGTCGAGAATTGACTTGAGATTTCCGGCCCGGTTACATCAACAATAAAGTCGGTCTTTTTAGAATTTTTATTGTTCACATTATCATATCCAAAATACGAAAGCGAATGGAGACCACTACTAGTAACATTGAACGCTTTTGAATAGGTGGTTTCTTCCTGAGCACCATCCATGCCAAAGGAAATTTTCTTGAGCCCTGCCTCAGGATCACTACCCGATAAAAGAATGTTTGTCTTCGGACTAATAAAGATTGTGTCGGCCTTATTAAACGTTGGACCGCTAAAAGAGTGATTCAATGAAGGACCTGTTAGATCAACATAGATCACTCCGATGCTATGCTCGAAATCATCTTTTACGGGATTATTGGTATTGTCAACCGCACGGAATTTTACATTGTGCAACCCTGATCTATTTGGTAAATAAAATGGATCGGTGTACTTTATTTCAGGTTCATTATTAATTGAGTACAAAACTTCCTTAATACCTGACTTATTATCAACCGCCGTAAGCTTCAACTTGGTACGACCTGAAAAATAAACTCTGTCGCCCAGGATAAATTTATCACCCAGCACATCGGCTGACATAATCGGGCGGTCTTGTCCAGGTAAAATTGAAAGCTCTTTTCATTTTCCTTATTGGCGACATTGTCTGATGAGAAATAAGTAAGTGTGTGCTCTCCATCGGCCAGATACTGAAAAGGTATGTTGCCTCCAACGTATGGTTTAAAGGCTTCCTTGTCAAACCTGTAAAAAGTTTTCGCTACTCCCGATGAGTTGTCAGAGATGGTAAGATAGATAGTGGAGTTGCTGGAAATAACATTTTCAGATGAAATGCTGATAAAATTATGGAATGAAGTCGGCGCTGTAAGATCTATCGTAAATGGTTTCGTCTTGACTTTCTCAGTATTACCGGTATTGTCAACGGCATAATAACTGTAAACAAAATCACCTTCTTTTGAAAAAGAGGGAACAGAATATTTGACAAATCCCTGTCCATTGATATCATGATAAGTCGCTTCCAAGCCTGACATTTCATCTTTTGATTTTAATGAGACGACGAGCCCTTTACCGTAATACTGTTTGCCATTGGATACAAATTCAGGTGCTTGTGAAAAAGTGGAGATTGTAATCGGCGCCAGGCCGTCAGCGTTGATCTGAAATTCATCCAGCTCTTTTGTCGCTATATTCTCGTGCTTGAATGTATGAACGCCATGCCCTTCCATTGTTACTTCTTTTCTTGAAACGGCACTCAAAGGAATTGGCTTCTCATCCGGAGATGTAGTAACATACAGATATACCGGTAATGAAGCCTGTTGATAATAGTGACCGAGACTGTCGACATAGGTCTTTTTTGGATGATCAGTCTGGCTAAGAGCACTAATCCGAATAACGAATAAAAGAATCAGAAGAGAAACGTATTTCATAAACGATAATTATAAATTTTTATTTAATGATTATTGGGGAGGATTACTGTAAAAGAGGATCCTTTATTTTTTTCACTCATTACTTCGATCGTGCCACCCAACGCCTCCGCTTGTGTTTTAACGATGTAGAGTCCAAGCCCCTTTCCTTCACTACCTACATGAAACCTTTT
>JANYDR010000170.1 GCA_025363495.1 Cyclobacteriaceae bacterium
CAGAGGTGTGTGGGAAAAGGGAAGCTGTATGAGAGTTATCACCAAGTCCGAGCAGAATCAAATCAAATCTGCATGGGCCAATGAAATGATCACGAATCTCTTTTTCATACGCTTTCGCGGAATCATCTGTACTCAGTGAAGTATTGATTCCGAAGATATGATCAGTAGCAATCTTCAGTGGATCAAACAATGCTTTCTTTGCCATCAGAAAATTACTATCAGGATGATCATGCGGCACACAGCGTTCATCTCCAAAAAAGAAATAAACTTCAGACCATTTTATCTTACTTCTATAGTAATTTGATGCCAGTAACTCATATAGTTTCTTTGGAGAACTGCCGCCGGACAAAACGAAATTAAATCTTCCCTCCTTGCTGATAGCCTGATCAGCTTTAGTAATTATAAAGTCAGCTAAAGCCTTAAGTAATAATTCGGGGTTCGGGTAAACCTTGATCACCTATTTCTTATTTTTTAATGGAAGTGTAAACCAATGGAAGCCATCTTTGGCAATCAATGCTTCAGCAGTTTCCGGTCCCCAGGAATCTGCAGGATAATTCGGGAAGCTGATACTTTTCTTACCTGCCCATGAATTAAGAATAGGCATCAATAAATCCCAAGCAGCTTCAACCTGGTCTCCGCGCATAAAGAGTGTTTGATCACCAAGTATTGTATCCAATAGCAGGGTTTCGTATGCTTCAGGAGTCTCTCCTTTATAGGTTCCGCTGTAATCAAAAATTAAATCCACCGGATTAAGTATCATATCAAGACCGGGCCGCTTGGCCTGAACCTGTAATCGGATACTCATCTCCGGTTGGATGCTTATGATCAGCCTGTTTTGTTGCCAGCCTTCTACAGCTTCAGTAGGAAAAATCATGTGAGGAACATCCTTAAACTGGATCGTAATCATTGATGAAGCTTGTGGCATTCTCTTACCCGTTCTCAGATAAAACGGAACGCCATGCCATCTCCAGTTGTCAACAAAGAACTTAATAGCAGCAAATGTTTCTGTATTGGAATCAGGGTTAACTCCTTTTTCATCCCGATAACCCTGGACTTCTTTTCCTTCGACCCATCCCTTACTGTATTGACCGCGCACTGCATTCTTTTGTATGTCTTCTGCATCAAATTTTCGCATGGCCAGCAATACGTCTACCTTACGGTTGCGGACTTCATCTGCCTGAAAACTTACGGGAGGTTCCATAGCAACAAGACAGAGTAACTGTAGTATATGATTCTGCACCATGTCGCGTAACGCACCTGCATCATCGTAGTAACCACCACGGTCACCAACACCTAATTGTTCCGAAACAGATATCTGAACGTGTTCAATATAATTCCTGTTCCAAAGCGGCTCAAGAATTGAGTTCGCAAAACGGAATGCGAGAATATTTTGCACTGTCTCTTTTCCTAAATAATGGTCAATGCGATAAATCTGCTTTTCGGAGAATATGCTGTTAAGAAGCTTGTTCAATGCCTTTCCTGATTCAAGATCATGGCCAAAAGGTTTTTCAATCACCACGCGGGCCTTTTCAGGATCTGACGCGAGCTTGTGCTTTGCGAGGTTTTCAGCAATTGGCGTAAAGAATCTAGGAGCAACGGCGAGGTAATAAATTACACATGGCTCTGCTTTCCATTCGTCACCAAGTTTTTTTATGCGATCTTTCTGCTCAATATAGGTTTCGTCTTTCTCGATATCGGATACCTGGAAATACACATTAGCAGAAAAATTCTTCCACTTTTCAGGTTCAGCTTTTCCACTGCGTGAAAATTTATTGATGTCGTCAAGTAATAATCCCCGAAACTGATCATCCGTTTGCTGCGTACGCCCCATGCCTATGATGGCAAAATTTTTGGGCATCCAGTTATCAATGAATAAATTATACAACGCAGGTACAAGCTTGCGGGAAGTTAGATCTCCGGTTCCACCAAAAATAAAGAAGATAGTGGGTTGTGATTGAACAGGACTTTTAGCTGAATTCATTTTAATAAAATTGACGTTATTGAATTATTTAACAAACCATTGAGTATGGAATACTCCTTCCTTACCAATCAGTTCATAGGTATGAGCGCCGAAGAAATCGCGCTGAGCCTGGATGATATTGGACGGCATGCGCTCGCTCTTGAAAGCATCAAAGTAACTAAGTGCTGCTGTGTAAGCTGGCATGGCAATTCCCGAATTAATAGCCGTTGAAATGATGGCACGTGTTCCAGGTAATAAGCTGCTTACTTTTTGCTGAATACCTTTATCAAGCAATATATGAGGAAGCTTTGCATCAGTAGTATACGCCTGGTAGATGTCTTCCAAAAAAGCCGAACGAATGATGCAGCCACCACGCCATATACGTGAAATGCGGTCCATTTTTAAATCGTATTTGAACTCAGCCGAAGCCTGGGAAAGCAAATGCATTCCCTGAGCGTATGCTAGTATCGTCGAAAAGTAAAGTGCTGCTTCCAAAGATTTAACCAATTCTTCAGGTGAACCTTGAAGCTTTATTGATTCGGCCCCGTACATCGCAGCGGCTTTGGTGCGAATGGCTTTGTATTTGGAAAGATCACGCATGGAAACCGCTGTATCAATTACTGAAAGAGGCGTTTGCAGATCCATTGCTACTTGAGAGGTCCATTTTCCCGTACCTTTGGATTTCGCCTCATCTTTAATATCGTTTATAAGAAGATGATCGGATCCCTTTTCTTTAAAAGCTAAAATATCGCGTGTAATATCCATTAGGAAAGATTGCAACCTTCCATTACTCCATTCCTTAAAACAATCGTGAATTTTTTCGTCAGAGAGATTCAATCCCTTCTTCATTATCTCATACGTCTCAGCAATTAATTGCATGATACCGTATTCAATTCCATTGTGCACCATCTTTACAAAGTGACCCGATGCCCCAGGTCCAATGTACGTTACACATGGCTCGCCATTTACTTTCGCAGCAACTGACTCAAATATTTTCTGAACAACTTTATAAGCTTCCGGATCACCACCAGGCATCATGCTTGGACCTTTCCTTGCTCCTTCTTCCCCGCCGGAAATCCCCATTCCAAAAAAGTGAATGTCTTTTGCTTTCAGCAGTTCCACCCTTCGGTTGGTATCTGTGAAGTGAGAGTTACCACCATCGATAATCAAATCACCTTTGTCAAGTAACGGCGTTAATTCTTCGATAACAGCATCAACTATCTTACCCGCAGGAACCAGCATCATAATCGCCCTCGGTGTCTGAAGACTATCGATAAATTCTTTCACATCGCTAAAACCTTTGACATTAGACTTACCCTCTTTATCAAGGGCCTGGACCTTTGTAACATCCTTGTCGTGGCCAGCGACTT
>JANYDR010000181.1 GCA_025363495.1 Cyclobacteriaceae bacterium
TGAAAGAGGAGAAGAGCAAAGTCGGTCCAGGTAATAAGATCAACGCATTTCTTTTCATGGCTTTTAGCATAATAAGCTTAGTTGGGTTTTTCTGGTATTCTATTGTTCATTTTGATAAATACACTCTTCCGGTAGCATCTGAACACGGAATTATTACTGATGGACTCTTCTGGATTACTATGTGGATATGCGTTGGAGCGTTCGCCATTATTTCAGTGGTCATGTTCTGGTTTACCTACAAATATCAGTACGACGAAAATCGCAAGGCGACATTCTTTTCCGACAGTCACAAGCTTGAGATTGTTTGGACATTAGTACCGGCAGTTGTTATGGCCTTGTTGATCTTCAGAGGGCTTCGCGTGTGGAATGATATTACCGGACCTGCTTCTAAAGACGCAGTCGTTATCGAATTAATAGCTCAGCAGTTTGCCTGGACAGCCCGCTATCCCGGAAGCAAAGATGAAGAACTTGGTAAAGTTGATTTTAGACTAATTGATACTTCAAACGAATTTGGACTTGATCTTACCGATAAAAATTCTTTTGATGATTTTAAATCACTGGAACTCCATCTTCCGGTTGATAAAGAGGTGTTGTTGAAAATCCGTGCGAAAGATGTGTTGCACAGCGTGTTCCTTCCTCACTTCCGTGTGAAGATGGACGCAGTTCCAGGTATGCAGACGGTTTTCAAATTCATTCCTAAAAAAACCACGCAACAAATGCGCGAGGAAACGGGCAATCCGAATTTCAATTATGAAATGGCTTGTACTGAGATATGCGGAAAGGGCCACTTTTCAATGAGGTTCCCGGTGATCGTCGAAGATGAAGATACCTTCAGAAAATGGAAGGCTTCGCAAGAGTCATGGTTGAAACAAAATCCTGACTATCTTAAAAATGTTCCTGCAAACCTTCGTGAGTTTGCAATGATTAAAGCAGGCGTGGCACCTGACAATGGATCGCACGAGCAAGGAGTTATACAAGCTGTTACAATCGTTAAATAGAAGACACAACACACAATGGCAACCGTAGATATACACGTTAATTCAGAAGTTCACCACCACGATGATCACGAGCATGAGCACGAGCATCATGGTAATTTCTGGACGAGTTACATTTTCTGTCAGGATCACAAAGTAATCGCTAAGCAATTCCTGATTACAGGTATGGCATGGGCACTTATTGGTGGTGTCCTTTCGGTGATCTTCCGCCTGCAACTGGGTTTTCCGGAAGCACAGCTTGAATGGCTGCGCCCTCTACTCGGTGGCTGGATAACAGAACAAGGAAAGCTTGACCCTGAATTTTACCTGGCACTCGTTACCATGCACGGCACCATTATGGTGTTCTTTGTACTGACAGCAGGATTGAGTGGTACGTTCAGTAACTTCCTCATTCCACTTCAGGTGGGAGCAAGAGACATGGCTTCAGGATTCATGAACATGCTTTCATACTGGTTCTTCTTCCTGTCAAGTTCAGTAATGTTTACTTCTCTATTCATCTCAACAGGTCCTGCCGGTGGCGGATGGACAGTATATCCTCCACTCAGCGCGTTGCCTCAGGCTGTACAGGGCTCCGGCTTGGGTATGACACTTTGGTTGGTTTCGATGGCGTTGTTTATCATTAGTACACTCCTTGGAGGTATTAACTATATCACAACGATCATCAACATGCGCACGCAGGGAATGTCATTTACCCGCATGCCGCTGACGATTTGGGCATTCTTCTTTACGGCAGTTATTGGGTTGCTTTCATTCCCGGTATTGTTTGGTGCTGCATTGCTTTTGATTTTCGACCGCAGCTTCGGTACAAGTTTTTACTTGTCAGACATTTATATTGGTGGTGAAGCACTGCCACACGTAGGAGGAAGCCCCATATTGTTCCAGCATTTATTCTGGTTCCTCGGACACCCTGAAGTGTACATCGTGTTGCTTCCTGCTCTTGGAATTACCTCTGAGATCATTGCAACTAACTCACGCAAGCCAATCTTCGGATACAAAGCGATGGTGGGTTCAATGCTCTTCATTACAATCTTATCGTTTGTGGTATGGGCCCATCACATGTTTGTGACGGGAATGAATCCATTCCTGGGCTCTATCTTTACTCTACTTACACTGATTATCGCTGTACCTTCTGCTGTTAAGATCTTTAATTATGTAACAACTCTCTGGAAAGGTAACATCAAGTTCACTGCAGCGATGATGTTCTCGATAGGATTGGTTTCATTCTTCCTTACCGGAGGTATCACGGGATTATTCCTTGGTAATTCAGCGGTAGATATTCAGTTGCATGATACATACTTTGTTGTAGCGCACTTTCACCTTGTAATGGGTAGTGCTTCATTCTTCGGTATGATAGCAGGTATTTATCATTGGTTCCCTAAAATGTTCGGTCGCATGATGGACGAGCGTCTTGGATCGATCCACTTCTGGTTAACCTTTGTTGGAGTTTACATGGTGTTCTTCCCGATGCATTATATTGGTATCGCAGGTTTCCCACGCAGATACTATTCATGGACTAACTTTGAGACATTCAACTCATTTGCGGATTTGAATATGCTTGTAAGTATTGCAGCTATCATAACGTTGTCAGCACAGTTCATATTCCTGTTCAACTTCTTCTATAGCATCTTCCGTGGTAAGCTAGCTTCCGCTAATCCATGGGATTCTACAACCTTGGAGTGGACAACACCACGTCATCCTGGTCACGGAAACTGGATCGGAGATATACCAACAGTTTACCGCTGGCCATACGATTACAGCAAACCAGGAGCGAAAGAAGATTTCATTCCTCAGACAATCCCTTACTCAGAAACTCCTGAATCTAATTTGCCTCATGAGAATGAGCTGATTAAACTGGAGATGGGTAACACGGGAGCTATTACTATCGACGAGAAAAAGCACTGAGCAATAAGAAGTAATTGAGCTCAACAGCGACCAGGCGTTTTCATAAGCTAAGCTTATCGACCCTGGTCGCTGTTTATATTTTAGTGCTTGTTGGTGGAGTTGTCAGAAGTACCGGTTCCGGAATGGGCTGCCCTGATTGGCCAAAGTGTTTTGGGAAGTGGGTACCGCCAACTTCTGTAAGCCAGCTTCCAGAGAATTACAAAGAGCAGTACGCTTCCTATCGTGACAAGAAAAACCAGAAATTTGCCCGTTATCTATCCTTAATCGGTCTTCAGAAAACCTCTCAAAAAATTCTTGCGGATAAATCCATTACAGTCGAAGCTGATTTTAACGCTTCAAAAACGTGGGTAGAATATTTGAACAGGGTAGTTGGAGTGCTCATTGGTCTTATGATAATTGCACTTTTCATCGCCTCGTTTAAGATACGATCTGAATACCCTCAACTTTTCAAAGGATCATTGATTGTATTAATTCTTGTTATTATTCAAGGCTGGTTTGGGTCTATTGTAGTCTCTACGAATCTAACTTCCTGGACAGTCACAATTCACATGTTCCTGGCACTCGTAATTGTTGCCATTCTTGTGTGGCTGATGGTTAGGTCGAAGGAGGATCCTTCGTTTGAGTTTTCCGCCAACAAGAACAAAGCCGGGCTTAAGATCTGGCTATTGGTAGGAATAATTCTGATCTTAATTCAGACCTTCCTTGGAACTCAGGTTCGGGAAACATTGGACCGTTTGGCAGCAACGTTAAGCCGTGAGGAGTGGATTCCCAATGCGGGAGTCGATTTCATCGTCCACCGTACCTTTTCGTGGATGGTTCTTTTAGTACCGGTTGTTTTGTGGCTAAAACTTCGCAAAACAACCTCCGAAATGTCTTTAACCCTTGTGCCTTTCCTGTTAATTTTGTCGTCCGTAATAACGGGCACTGTGATGGCTTACTTTGCCGTCCCTTCCTTCCTCCAACCAATTCATTTATTGCTGGCGGTCGTGACGTTTGGATGGTTATTTCAGGTCTATTTGCAGTTGAACAATGGGTCGCCGGCAGTGTTTAAAAATTGATATGATATTAAGAGACGAAAGCTTAACCACCATCAGCGCAGCAGTGAAATCACGTGCTTACTGGGAATTGCTGAAACCAAGGCTATCCCTGTTGATCGCGTTTTCATGTGCTTTTGGCTACGGATTAGCAACACGTGGTGCTATGGACTGGTTTATCCTGATCATTCTTTCAATAGCTGGTTTCTTACTTTCCGGTGCATCTGGAGCAATCAACCAGGTGATCGAAAGAGATTATGACGCGTTGATGAACCGTACTAAATCGCGTCCACTCCCTACGCATAAGTTGACCGTTTCAGAAGCATTGGTCTTCGCCGGACTTTGTGCGATTACAAGCCTTTTGCTTTTGTGGAGGTTTACCAACATGCTTACAGTTTTATTATCGATTCTATCCTTGTTGCTGTACTGCTTTGTCTATACACCACTTAAACGAGTGGGGCCAGTCGCTGTTTTTGTAGGTGCTTTTCCAGGAGCATTACCTCCGTTGCTGGGATGGGTTGCTGCGACCGGAGAGATCACACACGAAGCATTGATCATTTTCGGCATTCAATTCATCTGGCAGTTTCCGCACTTCTGGGCTATCGCCTGGGTAGCGGATGAGGATTATAAAAGGGCGGGCTTTAAATTATTACCATCTGGTGGTGGAAAGGATCTGAATACTGCGGTCCAGATAATGATCTATACGATGTTCCTGATTCCGCTAGGATTGTTGCCAGCGCAGTTTGGAATTACCGGACTGAATTCAGCCATCGTAGCGACCATTTGCGGTGTGGCATTTTTTGCGCAGACATTTTCATTGTTAAAAACTGGTAGTCGTCAGTCTGCTTTGAGAATTATGTTTGGCTCATTTATTTATTTGCCGATCGTACAGATCGCATACTTATTGGATAAAGTTTAAGTAGTGTTAATGCATTTTGAACCACATATGCACATAGAAGACATAGGAACTAATAGCAGACAAATAAGCTATGTGTCCTATGTGATTAAATTTTTCTGTGTTTAGATTCGTGGGCTAGATTATTAAAGAAACCGGTTATGGAAAATACCTTGAGGAGTGAGATGAAGATAGTGGAGGAGCCGAAGAAGCCTCTTTCGATGCATCCTAAAAAGTTTGCGATGTGGTTGTTTATGGGGAGCGTGATGATGCTGTTTGCATCGTTAACTTCTGCGTATATCGTACGTCAGGCAGAGGGAAACTGGCTATACTTTGAATTGCCTGCGTTGTTTTATTACACAACGGCAATCATTTTTGTTAGTAGCGTCACTATGCAGTGGGCATACTTTGCGGCTAAAAGGAATGAGGTTGGCCTTGTTAAAACATTGGTTATAATCACATCAGTGCTTGGTGTTGCCTTTTTGGTCGGACAATTTCTTGCCTGGGGTGACCTTGTGAGAAACAGTATCCATTTTGTGGGAAATCCATCGGGATCTTTCTTATATGTTATCACAGGACTTCACGGTTTGCACATCGTAAGTGCTGTGATCTTCCTGCTAATTGTATTGAATTCAGCGGTCAAACTGCGGATACATTCTAAAAACATGGCCCAAATGGAAATGTGCACCACATATTGGCACTTTCTGGGGGTTCTTTGGATCTATTTATTCATATTTTTATTAGTATTTCGGTAAAATCCCAATTGGTAATTTATCGATTCAGTAGTAGATTAGCCCCTGTTTAGAAACCTGTAAAACTCTCCTCTATGTCACAAACAACAGCCGCAGTTTCCCATGGTAAAAGTGTATGGGATGGCGGTACTTCCCCCATGGGAGTGAGCTATGGCAAGCTCATGATGTGGTTCTTCCTCATGTCTGATGCGTTCACATTTTCGGGCTTGTTGATTACCTACGGATTGGTAAGATCATCCAATCCTGCCTATACGGGAGCAGTAAAAGACTTTGTATTCTCGCCAAATTACTGGCCTATTCCAGAGAAGGTATTTGAAGCTGTGCCGTTCCTTCACGGATATTCTCTTCCTCTTGTTTTTGTTGGTATCATGACATTCGTTCTCATCATGAGTTCGGTTACAATGGTACTGGCGGTGGAGGCGGGCCATCGTATGGACCAAAAGGCTGTTGAAAAATGGATGCTTTGGACCATCCTTGGAGGTATGACTTTCTTAGGATGTCAGGCCTGGGAGTGGACTCACTTCATCGTTGGAACTGAATCGGGAACTATTCTCAATCAAGTTGTTAACGGACAGCTTGTGCCACGAACGGTGGCGACCCACGGAGCTGTTTTAGTTGAAAATCAATATGGCCCTCCCGCATTTGCTGACTTCTTTTTCTTTATCACTGGCTTTCACGGCTTCCACGTTTTCACGGGAGTGCTCTTTAACTTTTTGATTTTTTATAATACGGTGACAGGTGTGTATGCACGTCGCGGTCATTATGAAATGGTTGAAAAAGTTGGTTTATACTGGCACTTTGTGGACCTCGTCTGGGTGTTTGTATTTACGTTCTTCTACCTTGTTTAATCGTTAATTAAAAAGATATCATGTCACACCATCAAGAACCACAGATAACTGTTCTTCCTCCGGATACCGAGAAAATTGCCAAACTTTGGAAGACTGCAGGAATTCTTCTGGCAATAACCGTAGTAGAATTTATCATAGCTTTCACCTTGCCACATGGAGCTGCAAAGACATTTCTCTTTGTTATACTCACGCTTGTTAAAGCAGGATACATTGTAGGTGAATTTATGCACCTTCGTTATGAAGTAAAGGTACTTTTCTGGGCAGTGCTAATGCCAATGATTTTTATCGGTTGGATGCTCGTTGCTTTTGTTTATGAAGGCACGAAGATTATAAGAATATAACACGAACGATATTTTAGTTTTAGTAAGGGGGCTAAGGTTGAAGAACTTTAGCCTTTTTTAGTTAACCCAACCAGTTGAAAAAGCCCCTCTATTTATTTCTTGCTTTGCTCTTACCAGGCTTGATATTCGTCTTTCTTAAGTTTGCCGGTAAAAATGAATTTAAGGTTCCTGTATTTCATGAACTGGGAGTAGAGAGTGTTCCATCAGGCTGTGCCTTACAGTACGGATCACCTTATCATCTTCCGGATTCCCTTCGCTCCGTATTAGAACTCAACCGTGACGTTAACGTCGTCGTATTTCCGGCGGAGCATTTGGACTTTCATAAACTGAAGTCGGCAATTGACGATGAATTTGGTGCCGGAGCCGTTGGGTTAACGGACGTCCACTCTTTTACAAAAGATAGTATTCGCTTACTTAATTGGAAGAAATGCGTTTTTCTTCTGAACGATCCATCTCAATCAGTGTTAATTGATAATGAGGGTAAGTTCCGAGGTTATTATGACTTGCGCTCACGAGAAGAGGTTGATAGATTGAGAGTTGAATTAAAGATTTTATTGAAAAAATTCTGAGATGGAAAAACCGGAACCATATAATAAGCTAATCATAGCCCTTTCGATTATTGTACCGTTAGCCGTGGCCTTGCTCTTTAGAATACCTCCGTTGCCAGGCTATGATTTTACGTTTTTGCCTCCCATTTATGCTACCCTTAATGGTCTTACAGCTGTATTGCTGATGGTCTCTTATTGGGCCATTAAAAACGGAAAAAGAGAATTGCACGAGAACATTAACAAGATCTGCATAGGCCTTTCTTCTGCGTTTCTGGTGATGTATGTTCTGTACCATTTAACCAGTGAACCAACACCCTACGGAGGTGAAGGAATGATGCGTGGTATCTATTTTTTCATTTTGATATCACACATAAGTCTGTCTGTTGTGGTAATTCCCTTTGTGCTTTTTACCTTTTCGAGGGCCCTGAGCGGGAATTTTGAGAGACACAAGAGATTGGCTAAATTTACATTTCCGATCTGGCTTTATGTTGCTGTTACAGGAGTCATCGTTTATCTTATGATAAGTCCCTATTACGCAAAGTGATGAAGAAGTCGATTTCAATATTATTACTCGCAACGATGGCGACCTCTGCCAGTGCCCAGTGTGCTATGTGCAGGGCGACGCTGGAGAACAACTTAAGTAATGGAAATATTGGTATTGCCGCAGGCATTAATTTGGGCATCATGTACTTATTTTTTGCTCCGTACCTCGCTGTGGCAGTAATCGGCTATCTTTGGTATCGCACCAGTAAAGTAAATGAACGAAAAGAGTTACAAAACCGCACTGCTCTCCGGTAAGTGCCCTGTTTGCAGGGAAGGAGACATTTTTAAGTATCCCTTTTCACGTATTGCTCATTTTGCAGAGATGAATACCTACTGTCCAAAATGTGGAGCACTACTTGAACCCGAGCCCGGCTTTTATTTCGGAGCCATGTATATCACATATGCTTTTAATACACTACTTCTCATAGGATTCGGACTTACACTCTATTATTTTGTTGATCTACCCGAGGTTGTTTATCTGATACTGATTGCCCTGCTCGCTGCTGTCTTCACACCTTTTTCTTTTCGTGTTTCGCGCGTATTGTGGCTTTATTGGTTTGGTGGATTGCATTATAAGTCAGATAGCGAAACCTAATCAGTTTATTTTGCTATGACTATTGTTCAATCTATTAGATCAATAGTATTAGGCATTAGGTATTAGTAGATTACCCAAATTCAATTCCACAGTGTCCTAATCCCCAATACCACAAAAGTCGTTTCGAAAGCATAATTTAGTAGTTGATTCAAGGATTCATCCCAAAGGGAATTTATGAATGTGCGAAACTTCTTGCTTCTGGTTTTGGCAATATCCCTTATTGGCGGAGGACTATTTGTACGTTCGCAATACTCTAATACCTTTTATCGCCAGCTTCAGGTTGCGATTGAGGAAAATTCAGCAAATGAGTTTGAAATTATTGAAAAGGAAGCGCAGCGAATTTTAAAAGATAATGCTGTGGTATCTTCACCAGCATGGGATGAGGCAGCTCATTTCTTCGTTCGCATAGACAGCAATCGCATCGTCACGTGGAATCGTTCTTATTTTCTCCCGGATCTTTCATCTATATCTTCATCCGACAGCATTGTATTTATAGAATCCCAGCGTGGTGATTTTCTTGTAAAGCAATGGAAATTAGGCAATGGTTCCTCGCTTTATGGTATTTTGAAATTGATTGATCGTTATCCCATAATCAATAATTTTTTATCCTCACAATGGGATGCTGCATTATTTCCTGGTAAAGATATAGAAACCCTTAGCCCTTCCTCACTGATCGGACTACCTATACAGTTGAGTGGGAAAACAATTTTTAAGATAGCTCCCGAAAATCCGGAAGCACATGAAAGCGTAATCTCATTTTTTCTGCTACTGGGCGGCATTGCCTTCCTGATTATTTTTTTGTGGAATCTTAAAGACTTTATTGAGAGATCCATCAGCTATGATGCGGCATTGGGAACAATGCTTGTTGGATTTATCAGTATGCGGATGGGAATGATTGCAATAAGCTTTCCTGCTCTTTACTTTCCTTCTGAGATCTTTGATCCGAAGAAATTCGCATCTTCTTCGTTGAATGCGTCGTTGGGTGATTTGCTGTTTAACGTTGTCGCGTTGTTGCTGCTGGTTATCTATCTGTTTATAAATTTTGAAAAATTTAAAACGGTCCAGTGGATGCTGCAACGTACTGGTTTTCAGCGAAATATATTGGGCACAGTGTGTTTGATTGCATGTTTTTTCGCGCTTCTATTTCCTTTTGATTTCGTTGAATCAATCTATCACAACTCCACCCTGACATTGGACCTTGTGCAATCACTTTCCTTTGATAAAGACGGTGTAATCGCTGTGAGCTCAGTATTAATCGGTTGCGTCTGTAGTTTCCTGTTCATCCACGTTTTGTTTTCACTGGCTAATCATCTTTTCGAAAAGGGAAATGTCTCATTTTTTATTGGGCTAATTGTTGCTGCTGTAGTATTCATTGTTCAATCATATTTCCTTGCCAGGAATCTTTCGATTACCCTTTTGCTGGGAATCTTCTTTTTTTCAGTTTTGAAAATTACTCGATTAAATGGTGGAGTGTTTCGTATTTCTTTTCAATTTTTCATTTATCTGATTTTTTCACTTGCCCTTTTTAGTTTTCAAAATGCCTGGGCGGTCCAAATATTTTACAAAGAGAGGCAGGTACAGGAGCAATTCAGATTTGGTAAAGATTTCCTCACAGAGCGTGATGTGTTGGGGGAATACTTACTGGATCAGGCCCGTCAGCGAATTGAGAAGGACCAGTTTATTCAGACGAGAATGGCAAGTCTCTTTTTAAGTAAGTCGGCAGTTGTAGACAAGATCCGGCGCGTATATCTCAATAATTATTTTGACAGATATGAAATTGCAATCACTATTCAAAAAGGAGAGCAGCTCTTCAAGCCAACTCTTGAGAATGCTGATAGCGTCATGTCAACTAGTTTACTGAAATTTCTTCCAACGGGTTATAATGGCATCTCCTACGCAAAGGCCTCGGAAGGCAACACCGTAAAGCGCTATCAGGTATTGATCCCAATTTATCACCAACGACCTGTGGGGATGGTGAGGCTTGATCTCTCGCTCAAGCGTGTAATTCCTGAAAATGTATATCCTGAACTTTTGGTTGATAACCGATTTAATCAGATTTATCGCAATCGTGATTTCAGCTATGCTGTCTTTGCAAAGGGAAAGTGGGTAAGCAGTTTCGGACCGTTCAACTATGAGAAGGATTTTCAGACAAAGCAGATTGACGACCACAGACTATATAGCGAGGGTTTAACGGATGGTAGTTATTTCCACGTTGGAATGGAGGACCCTGATGGATCTATTGCCGTAGTGTCGGCCCATACCTATTCATTATTTTATCTGATCACTAATTTCTCTTTTTGGTTTGTTGTTGGACTTTCACTTCTTTTTGTGGCTCAGAGTGTTGCCGGAGTTTATTCCTTTTTCACAGGAGAGAAGGTTAACTATACTACCAGAATTCAACTGTTTATTTTTCTTGCATTTTTGCTTCCGGTGCTTGCTGTGAGTATTACAACTCTGACGTTGATTGGCCGGTCAAATGAAGAAGCAATTCAAAAAGACTTTCTTGAGCGCTCCGGTACGATCAGCCAGCGTATTGCTGGTCTTATTTCATCCGACCGGGTAAATGCAAATAATGAGGCAAACCTTGAGCGCTGGATTGAAGAAAACGCAGCATCTTCAAAGATCGATATCTCCGTTTACTCACCCAATGGAAAGCTTATCGCAACTTCGCAACCTGCATTGTTTGAAAATCAACTCATCTCTCCATTGCTGGAGCGAAAGGCGTGGAAAAAAATCGTACTCGACCGCGAAGTTCAAACGGTAACAAATGAGCAAATTGGTAAACTGCAATACAGTTGTGCATACTCTTCAGTATTGTCTCCGGAAACAGGAAAACTTGAGGCAATTGTCGGTCTTCCTTTTTTTGAGTCAGCTACGTTTCTTCAGCGAAGTCAGTCACTCATCGTCTCTAATATTCTGATAGTCTTTGTCATTGTATTTATTTTGTTTTCACTGTTGTCTTTCTGGGCGTCGAGCAGCCTGACTTTTCCGATAAGATTTATTACGAAGACATTAGGGCAGACCACTTTAACAGGCCAAAACAAACCGCTACAGTGGAATTCTTCTGATGAAATTGGCACTCTGGTGAAAGAATATAATAGAATGGTTGAGAACCTGGAAGAAAGTAAGAGAGCTCTCGCCCAGAGTGAAAAGGAAAGTGCATGGCGTGAGATGGCAAAGCAGGTGGCACA
>JANYDR010000189.1 GCA_025363495.1 Cyclobacteriaceae bacterium
CTACGTCGACAGTTCGCATGGTTGGTTCTTCCAAGGCAAGTATCTATTCTTCTATTTCTGCAGGTATCAATGCACTCTGGGGACCACTTCACGGAGGTGCGAATCAGGAAGTGATCCTTATGCTCGAAGAAATCAAGAAAGATGGCGGTGATACTGAGAAATGGATAAACAAGGCAAAGGATAAAAACAGCGGCTTCCGCCTAATGGGCTTTGGCCACCGCGTTTACAAAAACTTCGACCCGCGCGCGAAAATTATCAAGAAAGCAGCTGATGATGTATTGAAAAAGCTTGGTGTAAATGATCCGGTTCTTGAGATCGCCATGAAGCTCGAAGAAGCTGCTTTGAAAGATCCTTATTTTGTTGAGCGTAAACTCTATCCTAATGTCGATTTCTATTCCGGTATTATTTACCGCGCTCTTGGCATTCCTGTTGATATGTTCACCGTCATGTTTGCTATTGGTCGCCTTCCGGGATGGATCGCACAATGGAAAGAAATGCGTGAGAACAAAGAGCCGATCGGTCGTCCAAGACAAATTTATACAGGACCGAAGTTGAGACCGTATGTTGAGATGGCGAAACGTTAGCAGGATTTATAGCATTAAAGGATTTAGGATTAATGAGAATAGCCTTTGAAATAAAAGGCTATTTTTATTTCAGTGTATTTCAAACCAGAAATTTCAAGCCATGGCACTAGAACAAGACTTTCAGGAGGCAGCATCGCGCTCAAAAGATTTTACAAAGCGTCCTTCCAATGAAGAATTGCTGGAGATCTATTCATTATTCAAACAGGCCACAGATGGCGATGTGACCGGTGAAAGACCGACCGGTTTCGATTTTAAAGGCATCGCTAAATACGATGCATGGGCTGGCAAACAAGGAAAAACAAAAGAGCTGGCGATGCAGGAATATGTAGAACTGGTAGCGCGGTTGGAAAAAGAGTATAAGTAGTCGCAATGACTTAAATTATCTGTTAATGGATAATTCTTCAAATACAGGAACGCCTTTGGATTTTGATGAGATCGACGTAGTCCCATTGAGCTATGAAGTATTCGCGAAAAATCTTGATACCAGAATCACAAATTACAAACAAGCAAGCTCTCCTCGAGTAAAGAATTATATTCAATTTAGCAACATAAAACTGGACGGTAACAAACTCACCATTTTTAAAGAAGGTCAATTATTTCGTAGAGGCACAGACTATCTTGAAAGCACCTCTGGAAATATTTCCGTAATAATCGAGCCTTTCGATCATAAGATCCGAGCGAAAGCATCCATTCGACCTGATACAGGTCTGGAAGTTGCTACCGCGGGAATCGTGGCTATCGCCGTCCTCATTTACTCAATTGTTTTTTTTATTCAGGATCCCTCTGCCAAACCAGTCATCATTTTCGTTCTTCTCGAATTTGGAGTGTTTATCGGAATACAAATCAACGCAAAGGAGCGCCATCTTGCATTAACGAGATACTACAAGAACTTTCTATTCAATATTTTAAACACTTGATGCATCTCTTCTATCAACCCGAAATAACCCTTGGTCATCTTCTATCAGAAGAATCCAAACATGCTATTCGTGTGTTGCGGCTTGAAGTGGGAACGGAGATCGAGCTGACCGACGGAAAAGGTGGATTCTACAAAGCCAAAATCACCAATGCTGATCCTCATGAATGTGGATTCAAAGTCACACAATCATCAGTAATCTGTGAACGAGCTTTCTCTATTCACCTTGCCATTGCCCCCACCAAGAATGCCGATCGAATGGAATGGATGGTTGAGAAATGTGTTGAGATAGGAATTGAGAAAATATCTTTCATTCAATGCAAAACATCAGAAAGGAAAACGATTAACATAGAACGTCTGGAGAAGATCGTTGTCAGTGCCATGAAGCAATCTCAAAAAGCCTGGCTACCGGAAGTATCATTCATGGTTCCTTTTCAGAAGTTCATCTCAGAAAGTAATGACGCATTGAAATTCATAGCTCACGTTGATGATAAGAACCCGGACCATTTAAAAAATCTTGCCACTCCCCGATCGAAATATGTGATCGCAATTGGACCCGAAGGTGACTTCACAAAAGAAGAATTGGAGATGGCCTATCTCTCAGGATTTAAGAAAGTAAGCCTTGGACCATCACGCCTGCGGACTGAAACGGCGGGACTCGCAGCGGTCATGGCACTCAATTTAGTAAATCAATAGATACCAAAGACGCCGAATTGACAATTGACAATAATGCAGTTGACAAAGTGGTATCAAGTGATATTATTTTGTCAATTGATTTTTGTCAACTGTCAATTTCTATATTAAAGATTTCAAATTAAGTTTACTGTATGACAACCTCGGAAGCTAAAAAGACCATCACTTCACTCTCGGAGCAAATCAACCATCACAACGATCTCTATTATCAAAAGAGTAAACCAGAAATATCTGACCTGGAGTTTGATAAACTGCTCAAAGAACTTGCCTCCCTGGAAGAGCAATTTCCGCAATTCAAGCTTCCCGACTCCCCCACTCAACGCGTTGGAGGAACGATCACCAAAGAGTTTGAAACGGTAGTTCATCAGTACCCCATGCTTTCTCTCGGCAATACTTACTCGCAAGAGGAGCTGGAGGATTTTGATGGTCGTGTCGCCAAAGGACTTGATGGGGATAAATATGAATACTTCTGTGAGCTGAAATTCGATGGTGTTTCTATTAGTCTTATATACGAAGACGGATTTCTTAAAAGAGGTATAACGCGCGGCGACGGCGTTCGTGGTGATGATGTAACGGCGAACGTACGGA
>JANYDR010000273.1 GCA_025363495.1 Cyclobacteriaceae bacterium
GACTGGACTCTCAGACCGGTCTACATGATTTATTGTTTTCATGATCTTTATTCAATTTTCTTTCGATTAACATCTACAATACGTAAGGGCATGGTAGCGGGAATCAGGCCGGACTTAAGCACTACCCGTTGGCCACGTTCACTGGCAACAAACGCAATGAAACCACTACCAAGCCCGGCACGGGCTTCTCGACTAATAACAATTACATTGCGGCAGAGGGGATATTGGTGCAATGCGATGTACGCCTGATAAGGTTGCAGGTAAGCGCTATCCCGCGAAACACGAGCGACCCGAATACTTTTCAAAAAACCCTTCGCCTTTGAATCATCTTTATCGCTGATCCAGCCAACACCAATCAACCCAATAGCATTTGGTTGTTTTGAAACATAGTCAATTACGGCGCTATTGCTTTTTACGGCAAAGCAGTTCGGAGGTAATTTCGAAATGCCTCCAACAGAATCGTTCAGAAACCTTACAATACCGGAAGCGGGATGATCAAATACCAGTTCGATCGGAGAATGCTTCGAGGCTTTGCTAACCTGATCCCAGTGGGTGATGGTACCATGAGTTATCCCATTGAGTTGACTTACTTTTAAAAGACTGTCAGGATTATTCCTATTGAGAATAAGAGCTACTGCATCCGTTGCAAGATTAATTTGAACCGGCACAATTTTCTCGACACTAAGAATGCCAACCTCATCACTTGTCAGTTTTCGGGTAACTACCGCCAAGCGAACACTGTCGTTTAAGAGGGCATCAATGGCATCGGCTTCCGAAGTGTAGGAAGCGGAAATTGTGGCACTCATATAAATTGCCTGGAACGCGTTCACTTCTGCCTCCAGCAAAGGCTTTAATGATTCATCAACAGCAATCTTAATATGGCCTGAAGTTGGAGAATCAAGAATGTTCCCCTTTTTGTCACGCCCACCGCAACCGCTCAAAAGGAGTGTTGACATGATCACCAGTCTAATAATTGGTTTCATTTTAATTTTTAAAGTATTTTTCAAAGACCTTATAGCCACGAAAAAACCCATACGCTATCAAAAGGCTCCCTAACGGTAGTGAATAAGCATCCTGGATATTAAAGGCTTCTTTACCGCGAATAAGTATAATCACACCTGTAACAATGTAGACCACTGTCATAAATATTCCGGAATATTTTAGAAAGGATTGGAAGAAGCTCCCGCCACTTTCCTTTTCATAAAGCGCTCCCATATTATTGCAGTTGAAATATTACAGGAAGTACAAACTTAACTTTTACCGGTCTTCCCCGTTGCTTTCCTGGCTTCCAGTTAGGCATCATCGCGATCACACGCACCGCCTCTTTATCACAATCAGGATGGATACCCTTGATCGCCTGAACGTCGCTAATCTTACCTTCTGAGTCGACGATAAAGCCAACGAAAACCCTTCCTTCTATTCCCATCCTTCTCGCCTGAGCTGGATAACGCATATTATTGCCAATGAACTTCATCATAGCCTCTCTCCCTCCGGGATATTCGGGCATCTGCTCAACAATGGTAAAAATTTCCTCTTCACCTTTATCTTTAACCACCTCCTCGACAGGCTGATCAAAAATTACCTCACCTGTACCCTCAGTTGTCTCAGTGCTGGTCTCAGTTTTTTTGATCTCTTCATTGGTTGGCATTTTTTCTTCTACCACTTCTTTTTCTGTGACTTTTGGCGGAAGAAATTTAATAACTGTTTTCACTGGAGGTGGCACTTCCAGTTTTGGAGGCGGTGGTGTATTCTTGTCAATGGGTGGCGGTGCCGCAAGGTCAGTATATCTTACCGTCTTCAATACCGGCACTTGCACCTCCTGCTTGTTGCCAAAGTATTTAACCAACGTTGGAATTGCCAATACAAAGCCAACAAGGAGAGTTGTTATTACAACAGCCACAAGGACATAACGCGAATAAACTTTGCGGATAAGATAGGCACCATATTCCTTATTTCTGTTTTCAAAAATAATGTCCTCCCACCGTTGCGATTTAATTATCTCAGTTTTCATAGTGGTACATCTTTAATAAGTTCTTTGTCGACCGATGTAATGTCTACCAGCGCAAATCGGGCAATATTACTGATCTGCATTTCGTCAAGGATATCCACCACATTCTTGTATTTGGATTCATCACTTGGCTTGATCAGCACCACCAAATCTGTGATTTGAGCATTTTTCTGAACGAGTACTTTCCGGATGCCTTCAGCCGAAAAATCGGTGAGTTCAACCTTGGGATCAGTAATCCCCTGGTACCAGTAAACCTTGCTATCTTTTCCAAGTACGATTGTCAGCACTTTCTTTTCATTTACTAAAGGCTGCTTGTCTTCCGCCTTGGGTTTCTCAGGCATGGTAATCTCCATCGTCTGAGGCTTGTTAAACGTCGTGGTCAGCATAAAGAATGTCAGTAAAAGAAAGGCAAGGTCTACCATTGGAGTCATGTCAATTTTGGTAGAAGATTTCTTGCTTCTTACTTTATCACCCTTTTTCTTACCCGAGTCGCTGCTTATTTCTGACATATAATTTTCGTTTAACCTTCCTTTTCAAGGTTGGTGATGAAATTGAAACGCGTCACGCGATTATCAATCAGTGTATTGATTACTTTTTTAATGATCGGATAATTTGAATCACGGTCGCCCTTGATGGCTACGCGCAATTTCGGATTGCTCATCCGCGAAAGTATAATCCAATCAGAAAGCTCGTTATGGGCAGAATCAGCAGGGATACCGGTTTGCTTTACCAGCTTTCGCGCTTCAGGATCCAAATCAAGGAACTCTTTCAGGTTTCCAATAGGCACACCAAAGCTGGACAGCAGTGAGAATGCGTGAGTCTCTTTCGAAGTGAACTGCAAGCCATACTTCTCTCCTATTTTTCCTATTAACGCTTCACGTGTATACTTACCGTCAAGGTTAAAGAATACAATCCCTTCCTTTGAAATAGAAATAGTAAGAATGTCTGTATCTGGCATCTTTATTTCAGATATAGACGATGGCATATCAACAACAACCGGCTCTTCGGGCGCAAATTTGGTAGTGAGCATAAAAAATGTCACCAACAGGAATGCAAGGTCAACCATTGGCGTCATGTCCAATGATGGTTGACTTCTATTAACTTTTACTTTTCCCATGACCTTATTATTTTAAATCAGTCTTGCTGTGAGCTGTGAAATTTTGAATAATGCTATAGCTAGCCTCATCAATTCCATAGGTCAAAGCATCAATCTTACTAGTGAAAAAATTATAGCAAATAATAGCCAGGGCTGAGGTACCAATTCCAAGAGCTGTGTTGATAAGTGCCTCTGAGATACCATTTGCAAGAGCAACCGCATCCGGAGCTCCGGCAGTTGCAAGGGCAGCGAATGCCTTGATCATTCCCAATACTGTACCCAACAGACCCATCAATGTGGCGATGGAAGCAATGGTGGCGATAATCACGAGGTTTTTTTCAAGCATCGGCATCTCCAATTGAGTTGTCTCTTCAATATCTTTTTGGATCATCAGGATCTTCTTATCAGTATCCATCAAAGTATTTTTGGAAAGCTGATCATACTTTGAAAGACCCGCTTTCACCACGTTGGCCACGGAGCCTTTTTGTTTATCACACGCTACAATGGCTTCATCTAAATGATTGGAGGAAATAAGAGACTTAATGTTCCTTATGAAATTGCGGACGCTTCCTTTTCCATTGGCGCGCATGATAGTTAGTAATCGTTCGATAGCAAATGTTATTACAATCATCAGCAACCCGATCAACAGCGGAACTATAAACCCTCCTTTATACACAATTCCCTGGTAATTACCTGGCAATGGGTTATTGGCCGGATCACCGCCCTGAAAATTTTCAGGGTTTCCTAGGACATACAAATAGATAACAATGGCAAGCGCAATCTCAGCGGGTATCACGATAGCAGCAAAAACAGACTTAAGATTTTCGATTAATGAACTTGAAGTTTTCATATGGTTTATATGATAAATGGTTTCTCAGAAAAAAAACAATGGACAATAGAATAATGCTCAATCACTTAAAAAGTAACGAGTAATGCTTCAATAATTAGAAGCTGCAATTTTAAAAAGTCAGATAATGAATCTATGCAACGCAATGGGCATTGATGCGGCGGAAGGGAGATAGCACCTTGAAGGAAGGGCTTTCGGTACAACGATCAGCTGAATAGCCGAATACCGGGCTTCAACAAACGAAAAGGTATTCTGAAATTTGAATTTTGAATAATTGACAAAAGCATCCAGGCCCGTATTTTTTTCCGTAAGACCACAGGCATTCGAACCACACTCGTTAGTTGAATACAAATCTCCAATATGGCTTTCGGCTACCGGGCTGCTAACAGAGAAATAAGATGAGCTTCTCTCGTCGACCTGAAATTTAAGGGAAGCGCTTGAAATAGTGATATACATCACCGAGACCAGTGTTGATACAGCCAAT
>JANYDR010000233.1 GCA_025363495.1 Cyclobacteriaceae bacterium
ATGTCTGTTATGAATTCTAGTAGGAAAGCCGTATGCGGGAAAACTGCACGTACGGATTGATGAGGGGGAAAAGGAAACAAGGTCAGCAAATGTGGCGTAAGCTCTTTACCGCTTGTTCCTTTTCTCTACTCTACTGGGAAAAGTATTCACTACCAGTTCGGCTTGGCCGATCCAAGAACCTTTGCAAAGGTCTCTTTACCAATGGGAAGTTTCTTAAGATTTTCAATCAGCTTTATCGCCCTGTCAATGCGCAACTGACTGCTTTTAACCTGCGATACATAATAAATTATATAGCGTTGCTTCCCGGGCGCCAGAAGATGAAACCGTCGGCTACCTTCCTTGTCCTGCTTTAGTAAACTTTTTAATTCCTCTGACATCGTCATGCCATACTTGCTGGTATCTTTCATCAAGGATACATCAACTTCAGTCCCAACTCCCGCATTTAATTCTTTTAGAATTTTTTTATTGAGACTGATGTAGCCGCTCCCTTTCTTATATGCAACCAAACCGCACTGCCAGGTTACTGTCTTATTCACGGTACATTGTAATCGCTGGTTCATAACTCCGCCAAGTTTCACCACGATCTCTTTGGGGACTTCGATGAAGGTCATTTTCAGATGCTCCAGGGGCTGGACGCGGGTGGTGAATTTGATGGGAGAGGGCATAAGGAAAATTAATGATTAAAGACGAAAGATTAAAGATTAAAGATGAAAGTAGAATCGCATCACCGAATTACCGAATCGCCTAATCAAGCTTGTTCAATCTTATACAATTCCCTACCTTCATTTTCCACCCAAACTCAACCTATGAAGAATCTACCTATACTCTTTCTACTCCTGCTGATTTTTGCAGCATGTAAAAAACAAGAATACGATGTCATTGTTCGCGGCGGCACTGTATATGATGGATCGGGAAAGCCAGGCGTCACTGCTGATGTCGGCATAAATGCGGACACGATCGCTTTCGTTGGAGATCTCTCCAAGGCTATTGGTAAAACTGAATCGAATGCCAAAGGACTCGCGGTAGCTCCAGGATTTATCAACATGATGAGTCACGCAGAAGTTACGTTGCTTTTGGATGGAAATTCTCAAAGCGATATTCGTCAGGGTATTACTCTTGAAGTTCTGGGTGAAGGTTCCATGGGTCCTTTAAGCGATAACATGAAAAAAGATTATCTCGATCAGATGAAGCGAAATCCTGACTGGAAATTTGACGTCGATTGGACAACACTGGGTGAGTATCTTGAATCATTGCAACGAAGAGGGGTATCACCTAACGTTGCCTCGTTTGTTGGTATATCTACTATTCGGGTGAATCAATTAGGTTACGAAAACCGTGCCCCTAAGCCTGAAGAGATGGAAAAAATGAAAGCATTGGTTAAGCAAGCTATGGAAGAAGGCGCTATGGGTACAACCTGTGCATTGATTTATGCTCCTGATAATTATGCCACCACGGAAGAGCTTATCGAACTTAGTAAAGTAGCGGCACCTTATGGCGGAATGTACATCTCACACATGCGTAGTGAGGGCAATAATATTCTTGCCGCGGTAGATGAAACAATTCGCATAGCACGGGAAGCAAATATGCCAGCCGAAATCTATCATCTGAAGATGGGTGGCAAATCAAATTGGGGAAAGCTGGATTCTGTCATTGCCAAAATTGATAAAGCCAATAAATCTGGTCTTAAGATTACCGCTGACATGTATACTTATACTGCAGGTGCAACAGGATTGGATGCAACGATGCCGCCCTGGGTTCAGGAAGGTGGCATTAAAGAATGGATCAAGCGATTGAAAAATCCGACCATCAGAAAGAAAGTTTTGCAAGAAATGGTAACACCTACAGATAAATGGGAAAATCTTTTGTTGAACGCCGGAACTCCTGAAGGCGTGCTGCTCCTTGGCTTTACTAATGATTCCCTCAAACGAAATTATACTGGAAAAACATTGGGTGCAGTAGCAAAAATTTATGGAAAGTCACCCGAAGAGACGGCCATGGATCTTGTGATTACTGACAGCACACGAGTGGAAACAGCCTATTTTCTTATGAGTGAAGACAATATTAAGCGCCAGATTGCCTTGCCTTATTTGAGTTTTGGTTCTGATGCGGGATCACCAACTGCAGCCGGAATGTTTTTAAAATACAAAGATCATCCCCGTGCGTATGGAAATTTTTCACGAGTGCTTGGCAAATATGTTCGTGATGAAAAAGTGATTCCCCTGGAAGAAGCGATTCGCAAGTTAAGCTCACTGCCGGCGGGGAATTTAAAAATCCAGAAGCGGGGTTTGCTTCAACCGGGTTATTATGCTGATGTAGTAGTTTTTGATCCTGCCACAATTCAGGACCATGCTACTTTTGAAAATCCACATCAATACAGTACAGGGATGATGCAGGTATACGTCAATGGCACACAAGTGTTAAAAGACGGTGAACATACAAATGCAAAACCAGGTCGGATAGTACGCGGACCAGGTTGGAAGAACTCT
>JANYDR010000326.1 GCA_025363495.1 Cyclobacteriaceae bacterium
GGAAAGGATTGAAGAGCCTGAAATAATAATTACTCAAATTGTAGCTCCTGAACCTGTAATAGAGAAGCCTGTAGTAATACAGTCTGCTCCCAAAATACTACCTGTTGAACCAGCTGTCATTGCTACTTCCGATAAACAAATAGATGAGGTATTTCTTACCGGTGATGCGCTGCGGGAAGACTTACTGCGTGAGCTGGAGAAATTACAGAGACTTAAACATGAGTTTACTGTAAGCTATGATGAATTTCAAAAATCAAATCATTTTGAAGACGCCCCCAAGGGTACGGCCGAGGTTGTAAAAGATCCGACTGAACCCTTGCTGGAAGAGATCAAGACAACCAAGAAAAAGCTCAAGATCGATAACCCGAAACAAAAAGAACAAAGCGAAATTATTGATCAGTTCATTAAAACCCAACCCATCATTCCGAAAGCAAAACCTACGGTACCTCAGGACGATCTCTCAGAGGATTCCGGCATGTTCAGCGATAATATTGTTTCCGAAACATTGGTAGGCATTCTTCTGAAACAGGGGAAAAAGGACAAGGCCATAGAAGTTCTTAAAAAGTTGATTTGGAAGTTTCCACAGAAAAAGGCTTACTTTGCGGCTCAAATTGAGGATCTGAAAAATTAACTTATGTACACTTTATACATTGGCCTTACGCTTTTCGCAGCTGTGTTGTTGGTTCTTGTTGTATTGGCCCAAAATTCCAAAGGTGGTGGCTTGTCAAGCCAGTTCGGCGGCAGCAGTGCCAGCAACCTCATTGGTGTAAAGAAAACAGGAGATTTATTAGAGCGTCTTACCTGGGGACTAGCCATTGCAATGATGGTGTTTACCCTTGCCACTAATTTTACTACACCCAGTCCGGCAAACACTTCTGATGAGTTGCTGGAGCGTGCTAAGGAGCAACAGGGTGTGCCAGTGGCACCGAGTTTGAAGAAGCCCGCTGCGGGTGATTCGGTAAAGAAATAACTGGTAATCAGTGGTCGGTAATCTGTAATCGGTGGAGCACTCAAGCTTTACACTTTCAGCTTTCTACTTTAAGTTTCCCTAAGCATCGGTAAATAAAGAAGTAATCGGTAATCAGTGGTCTGTAATCGGTGGAGCACCCAAGCTTTACACTTTCAGCTTTCCACTTTAAGCTTACCTAAGCAGTTAAAGACAGGTGTTTCACAAGTAGTCTTTTGGCTACCGGAACAAGTGTCGGTACATGGGGAAATTTCATCTTTGATAATATGAGAAAAGCTGCCGGGTTTGGCAAGTTGGTATACTGACGGATCAGGGTCATTTTCATTTGCTCATATGTATTACTGAAGTTATACTGGGTAGTATACATGAGTTGGGTCTGCAGACCTCTCATTGGTTCTGAGCTGCTTTGATAAACAGTGACCTGATAACGATAGACATATGTTTCTTTTTCCGGTGGCTGCGTAATAAACATATAACCTTCCTGTGCGTATAACGGCACCACTCCTACCGGGGAGAGTTCACACTTTGACTCAACCAACTCATAAATAGTAGAGCCTTCCTTCATTGAATCTTTTAACTGTGGCAGCGCAAACTCCATGATAGATTCAATCTCCTGCATAACTGCATCATCCTCAATCATCTTTTTATAATTGAGCTCCAGCATTTTTAAGTTATCAAGGGATAGTTCCTTGGGGAATGACTCGTAGATAAGCGACTTATTCTCCTGAAGAGCCATAAGGTTGCGGTAATGAAATACCAGGTCCGACAAATGTGGATACAACTCGACCCTTCCGAAGGATTCCCTTACGTTCTTGAGGTAGGCCAGCAGCACATATTTTTTATACTCAAGATCGATGAGTCCGTCGGTAAGCCAATTATCCTTAAGATTGACCATGCGCTATAGGTTCTGGTTCTAAATTCTAAGTTCCTGATTTCCCTAAAATACCATTGCCCACGATATTAACGAAAAAGTTGCGGTCGTCGGCAAAGCCCATGGGTAAAATACTCCCTGCAATTCGCTGTAGTCTCATAACTGGGTGTTCATCAGCATTTTACCGGAGTTGCAAAGATTCTGCTAAGTTTTCCAAAGGGTTTGTAAAGGTTTGTAAAGGTGTTGTAAAGGTTTACAAAGGTTGTGTAAAGGTTTGTAAAGGTTCTCAGGTGTGTCAACAACGTGTCATGATCGGCTTGGCCTTCCGCAAGAGAACCTAATTCTGCCATTTTTGCCAAAGTCCTGACAAGATCAGGTCAGATTTGTCACAGTCGGAGTATATTTGCAGCC
>JANYDR010000333.1 GCA_025363495.1 Cyclobacteriaceae bacterium
CCCTATCGTCTGCATCATCTTCAATTACTATAATTGGTCCACTTTTATTCATAAGAGTCTATATTAAAAGGAGTTCAATTATTTCGCAAGATTACGCATAATATTTGGTTGTTGATCTTTATTTCCTGCAATACTGTTTGGGGTCGCGGTTGGGCAATCATCTAAGAAAGATAAAGTATTTGGTTCAGTTGAGGCTGTGGAAAAAACAAGCGATTTATTTATGCCCGTAGTGGAGATTCCGAGGTGGTTGACCATTTCTTTTCGCGACCTTGCAATTATCTCAAACGACTGGTTATGAGCTCGTAGAGGTGGTCACCTTAAGAAGGAAAAAACTGGTCCGGCTCTGCGGAATTTCCAGATTTAGGGGCCATTTCACCTAAAAAACCCGAATCCCTTAGAAACCCTGATTTCTTAAAAATCAGGTTCTGCCCTGACTTTTGACGCCTTTGAAAGATGGACCTTTGCCTATTGAAATAACTGCGCACAATACCCTTTATGAAAACCTTTTTCCTTCTCCTTTTTCTGCAAGCCATCACCACGCTTGCTTTCTGCCAGAAGGACCCAAAATTCGTGCACCTGACTACCAATGAAGGTCTCTCCAATAATCACGTTAGCGCTATTTTAAAAGATCATCGCGGATTTATGTGGTTTGCCACAGACGAAGGTCTTAACAAATACGATGGATACAACTTTATCGCCTACCGCAACAACCCCGAAAACAAGAAAAGTATCCAAAGCAATTTCATCATCAGTCTCCTGGAAGATGATTCAAAAAATTTATGGGTGGGTACGATCAACGGACTGGATCGTTTTGATCGTTATAAAGATTCGTTTGTACATTATCCTACTGATGCTCCCACAGTAAAGATCCAGGATATATTTCAGGACCATAAAAAAAGAATCTGGCTCGGCACCTCTAACGGGCTGGCACTGTTCAATCCAACCGATGGTACTTTTATTTATTACCGACATGATAAAGAGAACGAGAAAAGCTTAAGCAACAACAGCATCTACCAACTGGCCGAGGATGATGAAGAAACCCTGTGGCTGGCTACGAAGGATGGACTAAACCGTTTCAATACAGAAAGCAAGGAGTTCACCAGATATTATCACGATCCCCGGAATGAACATAGCATCGGCGCTGACCGAATTAAGACCGTGTATAAAGATCAAAGAGGCAACATCTGGATAGGATCAGAAGGAGGAGGAGTTGCTTTGTATAACAAAAAGGAAGATCACTTTACAAATTTTAAACATGATCCGAATAACGGCAATTCCATCTGCCATAACGATGTGATGTCGCTGATTGATCATGGTGACGGGAAGCTTTGGATCGGAACTGAAAATGGGGGGATAAGTGAGTTTGACTATGAAAAGAAATCGTTCAAGACATATAAGTATGATATAACAGACAATTCCAGCCTTAGTAACAATTCCGTTTATTGCCTTTACTGGGACAACATCGGAAATCTCTGGGTGGGTACCTGGGCTGGCGGTATTAACTTCCTGCCACGGTATGGAGAAAAATTCGAACACTTTAAGGAAGAACCCTATGACTACAACAGTTTAAGCAATAGCAGCGTGCTCTCCATTAGTGGTGATGGTAACGGATACCTTTGGATTGGTACCGATGGAGGCGGGCTGGACCGTTTTGATCCAAAGAATAATTCTTTCAAACATTTCCAGCACGACACCAAGGATAAAAAGTCCATCACCGGAGACTTTGTCATTTCCGTTTCGGAATTTAAGAAGGGCATTCTCACTCTTAGCTATCATCGCGGCGGATTTGACCTGTTCAATGCCAACACTGGTCAGCTTATAAATGATCCACCGCGTGAAAATTATCCCGGCACCCTTGCTTCCCTGAGTGTAAATGCCGTGTGCAAGGATAATGAAGGAAACCTCTGGATAGCGAGCCATGTCGGAGGATTGTTTCACTACAACATGCATACGAAAAAATTTAAAAGGTATGTGCCAGATCCTAACAATAAAAAAAGTATTGGTAGCTACCTCACCTATTCATTATTTGAAGATAGCGATCATAATATCTGGATCGGCACCGACCAGGGACTGGAACTATTTGACAAAAAGAATGAGCAGTTTATTCACTATTCTCATGATCCGAAAAATAGCAAGAGCTTAAGTAACAATGCGGTTTATTACATTTTTGAAGATCATGCAAAAAATCTGTGGATCGGTACTGCCGGGGGCGGCATCAATTTAATGGACAAAGAGA
>JANYDR010000283.1 GCA_025363495.1 Cyclobacteriaceae bacterium
ATCAAACCAATTTTATGCTCCCAACAACTATGAAAAAATTTGTCGCTAGTTTTCTTTTGTTTCAATTGGTGGGAGGTGTCGCGATGGGTAAGGCACTAGAATTGCCAGACCACGGTGATTTTTCAATTCTTCCACCAATTACAAATGCCGACCCGTCGAAACGGAGTCCAAGGACATTGCAATTACCGTCTCGATTACTGATATCCAGGACCGACGATCAAATTGCTGTTCAAGTGGATACGAGTTCGCTAAAGCCAGTTACTTTGAAGGTTGGAGATCACATGGTGACGGGTCTGGCGTACGAATTATCTGTATATCGAGGCGGCAAGCTAGTCATTTCAGGTCAAGGAGGATTAAGTAGCGATAACGATGCAACTGGTATTGGAACAATGTATCTGAATCGTCACCTCGATGGAATCCCGAAAACAGGAGAGTCATACGTCGTAAAAATGAAAGTAACTCTCTTTGAGACTGACATTCCGCCTCAACATGAATGGTCACCGAAAAGCGGAAAATATAAGGTTTTGTTGATTCGTGAAATTTTATGAATAAGTGGGCACTTTCCATCATTTCCATCTTCTCATGCGGCTGGATCATTCCGCTTTATTTGGCTTATGATTCCTATCTAAAAAAAGAGCTTCCTCTGATACTCATGGGGCAACATTACATCCACAGATTCCCTTATTGGCTTTTCTCAAGACAAGCATTTCTCGTCGCTTGTGTTTGGCTGGGAATCACCATCATTCTTTGGTCAATCTTGTTATTGAGAAAGCGGCAATAAGCCAGACAACGATGATCTCAATTATGTATCAATCAACGAAAGCAACGAACTTAATATTCTTCTGCCTGTTTCTCTTATCACCCTCGCGGCTCATCGCGGGACAAGACAATCAGAAAATTTTACTGGTTTTGAAAAATGCAAAGGAACAAACGACTCAAACGCGATCCTACGATCCCGCGTACGTGCGATTGGCGTACCCCGGTGGAGATGTGCCTTTGGAGAGCGGCGTATGTGCTGATGTTGTCGTTCGCGCTTTCCGAAAAGCTGGTGTGGATTTGCAGGTGCTTGTTCATAACGACATGAAATCCCATTTTGCGGCTTATCCGAAAATGTGGAAGCTGAGAGCTCCGGACGCTAACATCGATCACCGGCGCGTTCCCAATCTGATGACTTTTTTCAAAAGGAAGGGAAAGGAAATTGTTATTACCAAAAACTATTCCGATTATTGGCCAGGAGATGTCGTCGCTTGGAGGCTTGATAATGGTTTGGTGCACATTGGATTGGTCTCGGACCAAATTTCGAATGACACGAAACACCCGCTTATCATCCACAACATTGGTGCTGGAACAAATATGGAAGATCGATTATTTGAATTCGAAATCATCGGACACTATCGGTATTTCTAAAAACTACATTACTAATGCAGTCCAGATTTCTCCAAGCTGAATGAAAAAGCGCCTTATACCAAAAATCTAAGCAAGATTTGGTAAGAAAGAAATATCCATCAGATATTTTTTTGGATTATTAGGATGAATCAGAACTTTGATTTGTTGAACTTTTACGTAATCGGTTGGGTCGAACCAAATATTTTCGCTTTGAAAGACACGTACGTTTCCTGAAGCAGGATCTTGCCATTGGGCCGTCAGTTGAAATGGATTCTTTCCATTGACTGTGAGTAACTTGTATTTAACTCCACTCTCTTAAAATCCGCTAAAACAGGCTTTCCATTCACTGTCAGATATTCATTCAAATTCTTTTTCGCTCGTTGAGACAGAAAAATGCCAACACCTACCAAAAAGAACACAAACCCAAGTCCACCGACAATGGTGGCCGCTCCCCACAGCGAAAAGAAGGAGTTTATTCTTGCCTGGTTTGGCTGTGCGGCATCATAAAGAAGATCGACGCTTTCACCAACACTGTAACTTGGAGGGTTACTTCCCATTCCCGACTGGAATGTAATTTTTTGCGCATCCAGCGTTGTGAATTCAACTGTAGGGCTATAAGTTACTGAGCCTTTGGAATCGCGCGAGGAGACAAGATCGATCACGACTCCTTTTGCAGAAACAGAGTGCGCGAGAAATTGGCGAGTTGATGATACTAATAAGAAAGCTCCGACGAGCATCGCAAGACCGATGAGCCCGAAGATATATTTAATAAGACTGGGTACTGTGCTAGCTTTCATAAAGTGTTCTCCTATAGTGTTCAAAAATTATAAAATGAAGAGGCTTCTTCTATCTCTTCTGTTTCAATTAAATCAATGCCTTGTTATATTCCTAATCTGTGAAATAAATCATTAATGAAGAAATTTAAGGTGTTCCAGATTTTAATTTTTGTCATCGGCTTCTTATTAGCCGTCATATATGCTTTTGATCAGGGTTACTTTCGGTTCAATTATCCGAGTCAAAGTCAATTCCCTATCCGTGGGATCGATGTTTCTCATCATCAATCGGACATTGATTGGCAGGAAGTTCGAAATCAAGGCATTGAATTCGCATTTATCAAAGCCACGGAAGGTGGCGATTTTAAAGATCCCGATTTCGAGAAAAATCGTTTGCTGGCCAAGCAAGCGGGCTTAAAAATTGGAGCTTATCATTTCTTTACCTTCTGCCGGACTGGCATCGAACAAGCTAATAATTTTAATGATGTGGTACCTCGTGAAGCGACATTCCTTCCTCCCGTGGTTGACTTGGAGTTCGGAGGCAACTGCGATAAAAATCTCTCGCCTGAAGAATTGTTTTATGAACTCAATTCTTTTACAGCAATTTTGGAAGAACATTTCGGACAAAAGCCGATCTACTACACCACTCAAGCATTTTATGAAAAGTACCTTACGCAAAAAACATTCTCCAATCCTTTGTGGATTCGAAACATCTTCCGAAAGCCGAGGCCCAAACAAATCCACACATGGACATTTTGGCAATACGCCAATCGAGGTCGCGTGCGAGGAATTCATGGCCCCGTGGATCTAAATGTTTTTCATGGGACTCAAGATGAGTGGAAGCGATATACTGTGAAAACTAGGTGACGAAATTTATGAAACGAACAATAAGTGTCGTACTGTTTTCAATCTTTATCATGGGGCTAACAACCCTTTTCCTGTTGGGTTATCTATATGGTGATGTCGATGATAATTGGGTTCTTTACTTCTCTATCGGTGGTGCAGTCGGTGGAATTCTTGGCTATTTTTTACGTCACAAGTCAATCAACATGCGCGTTGGAAAAATATTTTTGTTCGTTTTTTTCTTAATCGGATTACTTCTTTTGGAGATCGGTATTCATGGAGCTATCACAAATCGCCGTTTATTTTCAGGAAAAAAATACGAGGAAATGGACGGTTTGATTCCTTATCTTCAAATTCTCAGCTCACTGATACCTCTTGGAATTGGCGGAATTATTTTGTTATTTTTAAAGAGCAGTCATAAAAGGGCTGAATACGATTGACGAAAAATCATTGGAAATTGGCACCTGGCGGATGCGTGCGCTGTCCGGTTGGTGTTTCTATGACGAAATTTATGAAACGAATAGCTCTCATTTTACTTTCCCTTCTAACTCGCGCAATTATTGTCGTTGCCTTTTTTACTATATTTTTTGTTTTCACAGAGGTTCAAGCTGACATGAAATATAAATGCACATCTCCTTCGCCGCCTCCTTCAAAAACAATGGCAAAATCCGTTCTCTTGATCATAGGTGGAAATTTCAGTCCCGATCATATCGGCCCTGAAGAATATGATCGGTATACTCGCGACGTTCGTACACATCCTATTGAATATTTGAATGGTCTGGAGCATTTTCTCAGATCAGCAACGGACGAAGAATTATCAGACGTTTATCCCTATGTAATTTTGAATATTATCAAAAAATCTTCCGATCGTCGTTTCCGCGAAGTCTCTCATTGTGCTCGAATGCGATATAAGATTGCTATTTCACGAGTAAAGAAAAGGAATATCATACAAGCCGATAATGAAGATGTAAGGCGAGTTCAAAGGCTGGAATCTACCTTCAATCAGGTCCAACACTGAGAGATTAGTCTTTCATCACACGTAACACTCTGATCTTTTGCTCATGGACATCTTCGTAAAGATTAATTCTCAAGTTCTTTCCTTGGAGCCAATCTTTAAAAATTAGGACAGAGGGTGAATAATTCGACGGAGAAAGAGTCTGATCTCCAATCCT
>JANYDR010000354.1 GCA_025363495.1 Cyclobacteriaceae bacterium
CGTCGTTCTTCTTATTATCCTTACTGTTACCTTTATCTTTATCACCCTTGTCAATATTCTTAAGGTGATTCAATCCATCGATGTTCATCTTGTTGCCAATCTTGCTTATTTCTTTGAGGTCGATTTCACCGAATAATGTCAGCATCATAAAGTCTACATTGCCTCCAGAAACCATCACCAGCTCACTGATCGTACCTGGCTTTGTTTCTTTAATAAAGAATTTCATGTCCTTGTCTTTATCGCGAACTGACATCAGTTCCTCGTATTCCTTCATAGGCACTAGGGCAAGTGCCTCTTTGTACAATTCTCTTGAGTTACGACCATTTTCCTTTGCAAGGACACGCAAGCCTTTTAGCTTGCTAATAGCGTCAAGAACATCCTGATCATCTTTATCTTTTACCTCCATATTAGTGAAGAGACTGAACATCTTGCTGCTCACTGTTACTTGCGTGAACGAATCATCATCTTTGTACTTGTCAAAAAACTTGGAGATCGCATCTCCCTGCGCTTGTGCCGCCACTGCCAACGCCACCATCACTCCTGCCAACATTAACTTTTTCATATTCTTTTGTTTTAATATTTTAATATCATTGTCGATTTACCTCTTACTTATATTGTAACCTTTTCTTCTTGATCTTTATTCTGGATTTTTTTCTCTGCATCATTAAACACTTTCATTTTTCCTGCCTCATGCCTGGCCTTTCCAAAACTATTTGAAATCATCATCAACGCTTTCTTCGTTTCTTCAAAAGCCATTTGAGGATCGGAGTAGGTGTCCTGCAATTCCTGCGGATATGACTTCCTCACTTCTTGCCGTATGAAGTACCCCGCAGCCACCACCACCAGTATGCCGGCTGCAATTCTTGCAATGTTGGTGAAGCTCATACTAATAACCTTTCCTCCTTGACGCTGACGAAGTTGTTTTGTTACAGTACTTTCAAAATTTTCATTCAATGATTTATTTTTTTCGCTATCAAAAAAGCGAAACATCTCGGCCGTAGCCTTCATTGATTCAGGAACATCCTTGCTTTGAAAAAAATCGCGTAGCTGTTGCTCTTCTTCGAGAGAAGTCTCAGCCATCCAGTATTTTTCAAGCAATTGCTCTATTATGTTAGAGTCCATAGCTATTGATCTTTAAAAGTTTCTCGCGCACAGAATTTCTTGCACGAAATAAATATACCTTCACCTGGCTTAGGTCGAGTTCCAGGATTTCACCGATCTCATTATAACTGTACCCTTCGATGTCGCGAAGGTGCATTACCTGACGTTGCTTCTCCGGAAGTCCAGCCATCATTTCACCAATTCGTTTCATACTCTCACTAATTTCTGTATTCTCATACGGCGATAACGTCTCATTCTGAACATGAAACCCCTTCTCAAGAGAATCAGTTGGCCGACGACTTTGCTGGCGCAACCTATCCAAAGAGAGGTTCTTTGTAATCCGCATGCACCAGGCTTCCATATTCTGGATTTCATCCAGTTGGTCCCTACCATTCCAAACCTTTATAAAAACCTCTTGCACCACGTCTTTGGCCTCATCGCTGCTGCCCAATAGTCGGAAAGCAAAGCGGAAAAGCTTGTTTTTGACAGGAAAAACACGGTTCTGGAAAGTCTCCAAGTTCATCGATTACAAGGGGAAGACGCTGAGGTACCCGGTTTGTTACAATACGCAAGCTAAAATTAAACAAACAAGCTGAACCTCTCTATTTTCGAGGAATCCGGTGCCCGTGAGTTCGCAACTTTTTCGATCATTGTAATGTTGAACTTGCATCCATGAAACGGAACGAATTCCTTCTTAAAAGCACCCTTGGACTAATCACTATGAACTCTTTACAGGATCTCAAAAAGCTAAGCGACAACCTTTCAACCCAGGAGAATAAAACTCCACTCCTCTTTATCGGTCACGGTTCGCCGATGAACGGAATTGAAGACAATGAATTCAGCGAAAATTGGGTCCAGTTGGGAAAAGAAATAGTTCCCCCAAAAGCAGTGCTGTGTATTTCAGCCCATTGGTTTACGAGAGGAACACATATCACTGCGATGGAAAAACCACAAACGATTCACGACTTTGGTGGATTCCCCAAACAACTTTTTGATGTTCAATATCCTGCTCCCGGCGATCCAATCCTGGCAAAAGAAGCAGCATCCATCATTCACAAAACGAATGTAGGGCTTGATCATGAATGGGGGCTTGATCACGGTACCTGGTCAGTAGTGCGAAGGATGTATCCCGAAGCAAAAATTCCTGTACTACAACTTAGCATCGACTATACAAAAGGTCCGCAGTTCCATTACGAATTAGCAAAAGAATTTTCTTCGCTAAGAAAAAAAGGAGTTTTAATTATCGGTAGTGGAAACATGGTGCATAATCTTGGCATACTTAATTGGAATCTTACCAACTCAGGATATGACTGGGCCATTGAAATGAATGAAAAATTTAAAAAACTGATATTGTCAGGTGATCATGCACCGCTCATCAAATATGAAACGTTAGGTCAGGCGGCTAAACTTTCAATACCAACACCCGAACATTATCTGCCATTGTTGTATACACTTGGACTTAAGGAAGAAAACGAGTCGGTCAGTTTCTTCAATGACAAAACACTCATGGGTTCCATCTCCATGACATCCGTAAAAATAGCCTGAGAGAGAAAAAAATTGTACTTTAAACGGATGGAAGATCCAGCAGAAAAAATTGTTGTCTACCAGGCCTTTGACACCGTCATGCTCGCTAACCTGGCGAAAACTAAACTCGACGCATACGGTGTGCCATGCTTTTTGACCGAAGAGAATTTCACTGGGCTTTATCCATTGAGGAACGATATTTTTCCAGGCGTAAGACTTCACGTTTTTGAAAATGATGTTGAACGGGTAAGGGAAATTCTTATAGAAGAAAATCCGTAAAAAATGCTAAAATATTTCCCATTCACCTCCTCCTTTGATAAGATGGGTACCTCTGCCCTGCCGTCTGAAAATCTTATCGTGGAAATAGATGAACATTATTATGAGGAAATAATATTAAAGCGAAGACTTTTACAGAATGATCACGCATACTACTATCAGGCATCAACTGTTACTAAAGGCGCACAGTGGGAAGTGCTGGAAAAAATTTTAAACAGTCTTACCTCATCTTATCCGGAGAAATTTCAATTCAATAAAAATAATTCTTCATGTTCTTGGGAAAATAAAATTCTGGATGAAAAAATTAACTTCATCTTTGGGGATAATTCATCGTTGCCTTTAGAGCCTCTTGATTGGGTGGGAAGGCAAGTTCAGGAAGATTTGCTTTTGTTAGATGCATCCTCGATTCTTCAGGCTGGACAATTATGTTTTCCCAGTGGTTGGGACATTCAATGGAAGTTCCAGAAGAATTTTCTCGACCTGCATGCTCCCGTACCTTCTGTGATGGGTCCAACGCTACGTGCTGCTGACAAACTTATCGAACGCATTCCTGTAAATAAACCTATTGCCAGAACCAACTGGGGATTCAGGGTCAGCGAACAAATGGACTTTTCTACCAGGCATCGTCAAAATTATTTAAAGCTATTGGACAGGGTGGCACCCGAAATCAACTCAGAGAACGCAGGAGAAAAAATTTTTGTGAGGAGCGAGCGTCAAACTCTATCACGTCTGCCAGAATCCGGGTTTGTTCTTTTTACGATTCACACGTACAATAGTAAAGTGAAAGATGAAACCAAAGACTTCGATCATGCCAAAGCGATGCTCGAATTTGTTAAGGGTGCGCCACCCGAGCTTATTGAGTACAAGGTAATGACTCCGTATCTGAAAAGCTTGATTGGGTATTTGGAAAAGATTGTCGACGGGTCGTCCAATAATGCTATCCTTTCCTGACTTTAGCAAAATATTCATCCGGACTTGGCGTATTCGCACTTTTGCGGCGAAAATGATCAACCGCAAGGGCGCCAAGCTTCCGCAAACTGATAAATTTTTATCCACATAGGCACATAGGTCACATAGTCCTTATTGAAAGCATCTATGTTTTCTATGTGCCTATGTGGTTAAAATTTCAAAAACAAAAGCATTCTAGAGTGTTTTGGTAATTATAAAAATCGAAATCACTTCCAAAATCCAAACCCATACGAAGCATACATTGCCTTTGGATCATATAAATGCCCGTTCTTGATCGTCAGGTCTACTTTGCGGATATCGGAAATGTTTTTCACCGGATCACCATCCACTAAAATGAGGTTGGCTTTCTTTCCAACTTCAATTGACCCCAATTCACTGTCTTTACCTGCCACTTGCGCTGACGTGTAGGTTGCTTTTTTCAGCACTTCATGATTGGGGATACCCGCCTTTGAATATAATTCAAGCTCATGATGAAGCATGAAACCAGGCAATGCATCCGTACCCGGGATAAAAGTGACTCCATTCTCATACATTAATTTCAACATCTTCATCATGTTTGCAAAAGATGCTTTGTAATCTGCCTCATGACCTTTCATGGTTGGAAGACCGCCAGTATAAAGACCTCTTTTAAACTCAGCAGGGAACATCGGCAAGACTGTTTCATAACCCGCCGCCAGCTTACCGGGTTCGTTCGTAAACATCTCTTCGAAGATGGCTATCGTGGGATCTACAACAATCTTTTTCTCCTTTAGTAGATGAATAAACTTTTTAACAGCAGGACTATTCAGATCAATATTTTTAGCACGCTCCGCTACTTTGATAAATCGACCCATTGATCGGGTGTCAAGCGTATCACCAAGAAAATTCAGCATGATCATATTCAAATGAATCACCTGATCATATCCGTCATTGATTGCACGCTCCGCTACCATGTAGGATGGAATGTGACCGACAACTTTCATTCCGCGTTTGTGAGCTTCAGCTGCCAGTGGCTTCACCCAGTCTACGGGGATAGAACTATATAATTTAATTTGTTGATATCCATTGTCAGCATAATAATTAATGCCCGCCAGACCTTCATCAAGCGTTTTAACGATCTTACCGGTAGGACCCGCATATGGTCCCGCAAAATCAACAAAGCCAGACATAATAGAAATCTCAGGACCGAGCAACTCATCACTATCTACCTTCTTCTTAATGTCTGGAAGATTCAACGAATTGGCCATGTCCTTAATGTTGGTCACACCGGCTGCCAGATGATACAATCCTTGTGACATATCAAAGTGAGAATGATTATCCCACAAGCCCGGCAACAACATTTTTCCCTTTCCATCAATAACCTTTGAGTTGGCCGGTATTGTAACACTTTTTGACTTTCCAACCTGAAGTATTTTCCCATTATCAATTACAACTGTGTGATCCGGTAAAACTTTGCCTGACCTGGAATCGAACACACTTACATTCGTAATTGCTACAGGAGTTTTAGGTTTTTGGGTGAACGTTAATGATTGTTCAGTGAAATAGTCCTGCTCAAGATCTTCCTGAAGTTTCTTTAATTCCGGCACCAGGAATTCATAACCTAACTTTATAGTTGACATCCACCCACCAACTACAGCAAAGAATTCTTTTTTTGGAGTGACCCAAACATACGATGGAGGTCCACCTGGACCCGTAAATGAATATAACTCCAGCTCTTCCGGGAAACCATTGACTCGCGCTGTATGATTTTTAATGTGAGTCGCGATCAACTTTCCTGATGGAAGGGTTTCCATCTCATGGGGATGTTTTTGCGTCAACAGCTTTAAGCTCCATTCAATTTCTCCCGGAGCACCTTCAAGGGGAGCGTATAACACAGGGCCTGAAACATTGCGTTGCTCATCCTCAATTTTGTTTTTCCACTTCGCTACTCCATTTGTAACTTCAAAAGTCTCCAGCACTGGGCCTTTGAAATAATCTATTCCTGTTACCTTCCGGAAGATCACTGCATCATTATCCAGCACAAGATCAATTCTTAATTTAGGTCCCCGACCCCTGTCATTATATTGATAGGCATACGAAACTTTTCCGGGGCCCTCCGACCACATAAGCTGCTTTCCTGTAATTTTTTCAGTGGTAATAATTGAATAACGTGTTGTGTCCACAAGTGCAAACGCCTGACTTGTGATGGAAATAATCAATAAGGTAAATATTGTTTTCATAGTAAAAGCTGGGGCTTCTTAAATTTCAATTATTTTTTCAGTACAGTAAATTCAACGCGACGGTTATTGGCCTGACCTTCAACGGTGTCATTCGTATCGATTGGTTTACTTTCTCCATAACCATGCGCCGTGAGACGACTTCTGTTAATATTTTGAGTCACCAGATAGTCAACAACGGCCTGCGAACGCCCTTGGGAGAGTGTTTGATTATATTCATCTGTTCCTTTATTGTCGGTATGTCCGGCAATTTCAATCTCAATCGTAGGGTTTTCATCGAGAAAATTGACTACTTTATTTAATTCAATGAAAGATTCAGATTTGAGCGTGGTCTTATTGAAATCAAAATAAATATTTTTCAATCGAATAGTAAGTCCAACTTCAATTGGCTGCAAATACAAGTCCTTCGATAATGGCGATAGGTCCTCCGAATTGAATTCCACACTATCGGTAGACGAGAGAAATCCTTCTGCTGAACCTGACAGTACATACCATCCAAGTTTCCCAACCTGTAATTCATACTTACCATTGTCTGCGGGTATTGAATAACTACTTTTCTTTTCAGGCTTCAGTGTAAAATCAATTTTAGATTTGATTGGCTCATTTGTCTTCCTATTTCGCACTGTACCCGTCAGCATCAATTTCTTTTCAATCGGAATCAGATATACTTCTACAGTCAAGGTAGTGTCACTTCCAAGCTTTGGAACTGCTATCGTTAAATCCTGAGGCTGATAACCAGAAGTACTGGCTGAAAGTTGATACTCGTTTGTTTCAGGAATTTTCGTTTCAAATTTTCCTGTAGCAGGAGTTTTCAGGCTCATCGGCTTTACATCTTTAATAGTAACCATTACACTTGAAGCAATCGGCCGCTTTGTTTTATCATCAAAGACAGTTCCGCTTAAAATAACTTTAATGGGCTTTGGAATTAAAATAGAGATATCAAGATTACCACCGTCCATTCTACTGTTAGAACGGGATGTATAGATATGCCCCGCCAGGTCCATGGAAAAATAGTCGTCAGCGGCAACTGTGTTTATTGGCTTACCAAGATTTACAACTTCTGTCCAGTTGTTCCATGTATCGTCCTGAAGGGTGGTTTTATAAATATCAGTTCCGCCCTGGCGTCCAGCACCTAGACGATCGCTTGAGAAATATAATGTTCGGCCATCAGGACCGATAAACGGAGCAAACTCATCAGCACTTGTACTAATCTTTAATTTTTCAGGTCGTGACCACGCTCCATTTTGAAGATGGCTGACATAGAGATCGCTTTTAACACCGGTCGGTTGTTCCGAAAAATATAAAATCATGTGCTTCATATCTAGTGAAATGGCGGCACCATTGAACCGGCCTTTTGCCATTGCAGCAAAATCCTGAACCTTTAATTCCGTCCAGTTTCCTCCTGGATTTACCAGCGAAAAGCCAACTTCATTTCTGGACTTGCCTCCACGAACCAGAAGAGATCCGTCGGGCAAAACCTGAAACACCTGATTCGTTTTATTTTGATTGAAAGGTGCACCGAGACGCTGCGGTGGTGCCCAGGCATCTTTATCATCTTTGGTGCTCATCCAGATATCCTCCGTACCGTCCTTATTAACAACAAAAAAATAAAGTTTCTTGCCATCCGGCGATATGACCGGCGCCGCATCATGATAAATAGAATTGACCTCTTTGAGTTTAATTAACTCATAGCGGGGAGTAAATGATTGAGAAAAGCTAAGCCAACTTAGAGCAAAGAAGAAGACAAATAGAAGTGACTTCATGCAAGGAATTTGAAGTAAAGTTAGCAGATAAATGCTTCTTTACGAAGTCACCTGGACTGTGGGAATGGCCATTAAACGGCAATATTATGCAGAGATACTCGGCAACGAAAAGAATCCGCGCTTGGTCATTGCTATTCCTATCAAAATAAGAATCAATGCAATTGAATTGAAAATGAGCATGCGTTTATGCTTCGCAGTGCCGTCACTCATTTTTTTGGAAGTCGTCCTGGCAAGTGTTATAAAGACAATCGCAATCAGCA
>JANYDR010000363.1 GCA_025363495.1 Cyclobacteriaceae bacterium
GCCGGCTATCATATCAGAGGTGATGCCACAATCAGCTCCAAGGATAGTACGTATGTGATTGATCTTTTCAATATACCATTCCCGGGTATATCCACGATTCATCAGCTCGAGAATCCTGGAACTTCCACTTTGTAAAGGCAAATGAATGTTTTTGCAGATATTCTCATAGCGCGCCATTGTATGAAGCACTTCATCCGTAATGTCTTTTGGATGCGAGGTTGAAAATCTCACACGAAGATCGGGATGAACTAATGCTACTTTTTCAAGAAGCTGAGCAAAGTTTATGATTTGAACATTGTCTTTGCTTTTTTCTAGTCTCGCTTTGTTATTTTCTTCAGCACTCCATTTGTAGGAGTCAACATTCTGACCTAACAACGTAACTTCCCTATATCCTTTTAAAAAAAGATCTTTGGCTTCTGCAATAATAGATTCCGGATCCCTGCTTCGCTCACGTCCGCGTGTGAATGGCACTACACAGAAAGAGCACATGTTGTCGCAACCACGCATGATTGAAATAAACGCAGTGACACCATTTGAATTCAGTCTTACCGGACTAATATCACCATATGTCTCTTCCTTTGAAAGAAATGTATTGACGGCTTTATCACCCTCATCGACTTTTGAAATGAGTTGGGGAAGATCACGGTAAGCATCAGGACCAGCTATGAGGTCTACAATCTTCTCTTCATCAAGGAGCTTCGATTTAAGTCTCTCAGCCATGCATCCCAGAACTCCGATCATTAGCTCTGGTTTATTCCTTTTTAATCCATTGATGTTGCTGAGCCTCTTCCTGATAGTTTGTTCTGCTTTATCGCGAATAGAGCATGTGTTTAAAAAAATAACGTCCGCGTCGCTAATCTCAGATGTAGTATCAAATCCAGCTTTGTGAAGAATCGATGCAACTATCTCGCTATCTGAGAAATTCATTTGACAACCATAACTTTCGATATACAGTTTCCTCGTCTTTCCGGAATAGGTCGATTCAGAAACTTTTGCCGGTTGATTCTCTTCTTCCGAAGTCAATACGCTTAAATCCTCTATCAATTCCTTCATTTTCACTTTTTGCGACTGCAAATTTAAGAAACTTTACCCAATCGTGACATCTTGTCAGTGGGTAATTTGATGTTTCATTGTAGTTTTGAACTATGGCTATTATCAAATCAGTACGTGGATACACTCCCATATTTGGAAAGGACTGCTTCCTGGCAGATACTGCTGTCGTTGTGGGCGAGGTAAGAATGGGGGATAACTGCACTATCTGGTTCAATGCAATCGTCAGGGGTGATGTTCACTCTATCATGATAGGAGACAACACGAATATTCAGGATGGGGCCATAATTCATTGTACGTATCAAAAAGCCAAAACAGTTATCGGTAATAACGTTTCTATCGCACACAATGCAATCGTTCATGGGTGTACTGTGGAAGATAACGTGTTAATAGGAATGGGAGCAATTGTTATGGATGATGCAATCGTCGGCAGAGAATCGGTAATCGCGGCAGGAGCGGTGGTTTTACCGGGAACCCATGTTGAGCCAGGAAGTATTTACGCAGGCACACCAGCGAGGAGAATAAAGGATATCGGGCCTGAAATGAAAGAAGTAATTGCCAGAACTGCGAGGAATTATCCAATGTATGCTACTTGGTATAAGTAGTAATTCCATATTCCAATTATATTTGCGGCCCTAATTTAATCAAAATGAAAAATCTATCCCTCGTTCTTAATGGCGTATTGCTGGTGGCTGTAGCCGTATTGTTCTTTCTGCACTTTTCAGGCTCAAAGAGTCAAGGCTCGGGAGGTTCTGGTCTGGCAGGAGACCTTAAATTCGCTTACATTCATTCCGACAGCGTTTTGAAAAACTATGACTATTTTACTGTAACCCGAGATAAACTGGAGGCCAAAGGCAAACGTCTTGACATGGAGCTTCAGGGTCGCGCACAAACTCTCCAGGGTGAAATTGAGTCGTATCAACGTAATGCGAACTCTCTTACCGGAAATCAAGCGCGTGCAATCGAAGAAGATTTGGGTAAAAAACGCCAAAACCTGCAGATGTATCAGGAGAGCCTCTCTCAAGAGATGCTTGCCGAGCAAGATAAGGTCACGAAAGATCTTTACGATCGTGTAACTAAGTACCTGGCTATTTACGGAAAGGAAAAAGGACTTCAGGTGGTATTGAAATACAACTCAACCAGCGATTTATTGTATGCTAACCAGGGCCTGGATATCAGTTCGGAAGTGATAAAGGGATTGAATGAGCAATACAAAAATGAATCGACTTCACCAGCGAAGAAGGACTCAGTGGCCGTTAAGAAATAACTTCTGACAAAAACTTATTCAAAAACCGGTCAAATGATCGGTTTTTTTATTTCTCAGAGAAGAGCGTAACTTTCTGTAATGTTAAAATCCCTGCTTGACTTCTTAAACGTCCGTCCGGAAGAGCGACTCCAGGTTATGCTCATGCTCGGTGCAGGATTCTTTATGGGGATTTTCTTTGCAACATATAGCGTTGTTGCTGAATCGCTTTTCCTTAGTACACTGGGAGGCGAATTGAACAAAGCCTTCCTTATGTCTGGTTTCCTGGGCATTGTAGCGACGCTTATCTTTTCCTTTGCTCAAAACCATATTAAGTTTTCAAATCTTACTACATCCTCTATTTTATTCGTCGTAGCAATCACTGCCTTCTTTTATGTAGGGTATCACTACGGTCCTGAAGAATATAGAAAACCGATCATATTCTTCATGTTTTGTATGACGGGGCCGATTACAGCTATTTTGCTGTTAAGTTACTGGGGAATCTTTGGAAGGCTTTTCAATTTCAAACAATCTAAACGTATTATTGGCTGGATCGATACTGGTCAGTTGATTGCTGTTATCCTCGCTAACTTTCTTATCCCAATCACTGCTAGTTTCTTCCCATCAACTGACAACTATCTGATCATATGCGGACTAAGTATCATTGTGTCCGCTATCCATTTTATAATTATATCATTGAAATTTCCATTGATAAAGAACGATCCAAAGGAATTTGATGATACCGTGAAAGAGGAGATCAAGATGACCAAAGTACTTACAGATCCCTACACAAAACTTCTTTCCGTTTTTCTGATCATCTCCATGGTGACATTGATTTTTGGGCAGTTCACTTTTCAGGAGTTGATAAAGGTACAGTATCCTAATCAGCGTGAGTTGACCAACTTCCTTGCTGTATTTAATGGTACTATCTATGGGTTAAGTTTTTTGATGCAGACATTCGTTAACGACAGGGTAGTAAGCAATTACGGAATACGCACTGCTCTGATGTTGTTGCCAGTAGTTACCGGGGTATTTGCAGTCAGCGCAAGTCTTGTTGGAGTGATTTTCGGTTACACTCCCGAAATGGCACCCAATACCTTCATCTACTTCTTTTTATTTATTGCTTTAATCCGATTATTCAATAACATGATTCGTGATTCTCTCGAGAATCCAATGTTTAAATTATTATTTATTCCACTGGACAGTCGCTACAGGTTTGGTATTCAATCAAAAGTGGAAGGAGTAGTGAATGAAACTGGTCGGTTCACTGCAGGAGCTTTGATTTTTGCATTTGCCGCTATTCCTTTTTTTAAGATTGTATGGATGCCAATTCTTCTGAGTGTATTGGTAGTACTGTATTTTCTTGTTATTCGAAAATTGTATGCAGGATACAAAACAAAAATTCGTTCCAAACTTGAGACAGTTCAGAACCCTCTCGACAAGCTTGAGATTGGATATGGTCAGATAACGCAAAAGCTGGAAGGACGTTTGATCGTTGAAAAACCTAGCAAGGCTGTATTCGCTTTTAAGCTTCTTGAAAAGATTAATCCTACTAACGTTACTATCTGGATTAATAACCTGATTCGTAATGACCATGAGGAAGCCCGTGACTACGCTCAGCGAAAGATTAACGAGATGAAAGGATTATCAGTATCAGATCGATACGTCATCAGGTTTGATACTGCAAAATCAGAAATTTCCGATAAGAACCTTCTGACAAAGAGCGAGTTGGAACTAGTCATCAATAGCGGTGGCGATATTACAAAATCACGAATTTTGAGACTTACACGCTCTCTTGAACCTGGTGATAGGCAATATGCTGCTGAACTTCTTCTACACTCATCAGCCGATGATAACACTTCATTTCTGATTGAGCTATTGAACGATCCCGAACCTAAAGTCCGGAACATAGCAATCAAGACTTCTATTAAAAAAAACAGCCCTGAAGTAATTCTTGCGCTGATTGATAACCTTACTAATCCGCTTTATAGTAATCAAGCTGTGAACGCTCTCGTATTAATCGGTGGCAAAGCACTTAATCAATTAGATAATTCATTTTACCGGACCGGTCAGAGTACGCAGACACTCA
>JANYDR010000401.1 GCA_025363495.1 Cyclobacteriaceae bacterium
CTTAAGGGTAAGTTATGTAAAATCCTACTATAAAACCTGCATTAATCCAGCAGCGGCAATCTTGCCCGATTTTATTTACATATTCAGTGAAATGAGTTAATAGTAATGTCAACTTTTGTAGCTTGCTCAAGCATCCAACGATCAAATGAAAACACTGATTTGCAACTCTCCCGGCATCTTTGAATATTCAGAATCCGCTATACCGGAATTGACGGAGGACCATGCGATTATTAAGATCCGCCGCATAGGAATTTGTGGCACAGACTTGCATGCATTCGAAGGTACTCAACCCTATTTCAGATATCCCCGAATTTTGGGCCATGAGCTTGCGGCAGAGTTGGAAGATGCAGAAGACCTATCTGATTTTCAAAAGGGCGAACTCGTAACAATTATCCCTTACTTCTATTGCGGGGAATGTATTGCCTGCCGTAACGGAAAACCTAATTGTTGTGTAAACCTGCGTGTCTTTGGCGTTCATATTGACGGTGGAATGTCGCAATATGTCTCAGTTCCCACGTATTCAATCGTGAGAAGTAATGGATTAAGTGCCGATTCCCTTGCATTAATAGAACCACTGGCGATTGGAGCACATGCAGTTAAAAGGGCTGATATCAAACCATGGGAAAATGTGCTGGTGGTTGGTGCGGGACCCATTGGACTTGGTACGATGGAGTTTGCACAGATAGCAGGAGCCAATGTCATAGCACTTGATATTAATGAATCACGACTTACATTCTGCCAAGAAAAGATCAAAGTAAAACACGTTATAAACGGATCACATCCAAACGTCATTGAACGATTGAAAGAAGTAACGAATGGTGATATGCCAACAGTAGTAATGGATGCCACCGGCAGTCTAAAAGCTATTAATACTGCATTTTCATTTATGGCTCACACAGCACGATACATTTTGATCGGACTCCAAAAGGAATCCATCACATTTAGCCATCCGGAGTTTCATAAACGCGAAGCCACTTTAATGAGCAGTCGTAATGCAACACGTGACGATTTTGAACACGTCATTGCATGCATGAAAAAGGGATTGATCGATCCAACAACCTATATAACACATCGCGTAAAGTTTGATGAAGTAAAGAGCGAATTTGCTGGTTGGCTGAATCCGGCCAAAGGAGTGATCAAAGCTATGGTCGAAGTAGAGTGAAAGAGTCACCAGTTACCGGATACGGGTCGCCGGCGCCGGGCAACTGGTATCCGGTGACGGTCAACTATTTTTCAATTCTTATCGGAGTCTGAGTACTATCCTGCCACGGGGCCGTTGGTTGATCAGGAACTATCCCCGAATAAAGTGATGGGTCGATATCTCCCCATTCATACTCAAATTCTACTTTGGTTCCATCTGTTGCAATAAATTCGCCGAGAGCAAAAACAAACGTAGATCCTGATCCTGCATTATTTTTAAACGTCTTGAAATTCCGAATGGTGATGATAGATCCTACCGGTAAATCATATTTCTTCCGACTCTCAAGCTCATTATATTGTGATAAAACATTTTCATTAAACCGATAACCACCTTTCTTTTCAGTATAGATAAATGCCTTTGTCTTTAGTGGAAGAGGTTTATCGATAAATGGTTTTAACGATGCATCACTTGATATATCCCTGATAGTTGGCCAAAGAGTGTACGTCAGCAGGAGAATAAATAATACAACGCCAGCGACTATGACAATAAGAACAATTCTGGAAAGAGACATACTTCAAAAGTAGGCAATATTTAAAACTTATGCCTCGAATTGATTTGGATGATGCAGCAACTTTATTACATTTAAGTATATCTGTCAAATTTAAGATTTAACAATTTAAGATTTAACAATTTAAAATTTTTACAAATGAAGAATATCCTTCTTTACTCCTCTTTTATTCTCTCCATGCTCTTGTTTATAAAGAATGAAAGTAATGCCCAGGAGAAATTCCAGCCAACCTGGGAATCGTTGAAAAAGTACCAGACTCCAGACTGGTTCAGAGATGCTAAATTTGGAATCTTCATTCATTGGGGTGCCTATTCTGTACCAGCCTTTGGCTCCGAGTGGTATCCCCGGCAGATGTATATCAAGGATTCTAAGGAGTATAAGCATCACATTGAAACGTATGGTGACGCCAGTAAATTCGGATACAAAGATTTTATTCCATTGTTCAAGGCTGAAAAGTTTAGCGCAGATCAGTGGGTTGATCTTTTTAAAAAGTCCGGCGCGAAATATATCGTTCCCGTAGCGGAGCATCATGACGGATTTCCGATGTATAAAACTGCTCTATCAAAATGGAATGCTGCTGAAATGGGACCTCATCGCGATATCGTAGGTGAACTGGCTGAAGCTTCGAAAAAAGCGGATCTAATATTTGGAGTTTCATCACATAGAATTGAACACTGGTGGTTTATGAATGGCGGACGAAAGTTTAATTCAGATGTAATGGATCCAGCCTATGAAGCCTTTTATGGACCTGCACGGGAAGAAAGTGATACCCCCTCCCCTGAATATATGAATGACTGGCTGCTCCGCTGCACGGAATTGATTGATAAATATCATCCCCAGCTTTTCTGGTTTGACTGGTGGATTGAACAACCTGCTATGGATCCGTACAGAAAAAGTTTTGCTTCTTATTATTATAACAAAGGCATGGAGTGGAATAAAGGTGTGGTAATTAATTATAAAAATGATGCCTACCCTAAAGAAGCTGCCGTCTATGACATCGAACGTGGAAGCAGTAAAGCAACCAAAGTACAACCATGGCAAACTGATACTTCCATTGGAAAGAAGTCATGGGGATATATCGAAGGTGAAGAAAATAAAACACCAAATGAATTGATTGATGCTCTCGTTGATATTGTAAGTAAAAACGGAAACATGCTTTTGAACATAGGACCAAAAGCTGATGGCACCATCACACAGGAACAACAATCAGTACTCCTGTCAATAGGAAAATGGCTGACGGTAAATGGCGAAGGTATTTACGGCACCCGTCCCTGGAAGATTGACGGAGAAGGCCCAACGGAAAATCTGGATGAGCACATTCAATTTAATGAATATAAATTCAAAGGTTATACTGCAAAAGATATCCGGTTTACGTTAAAGGGAGATTTGTTATATGCCTTTATGCTTGATGTGCCGAAAGAAAAAATAGTAATCAAGTCGTTGTCATTAAAATCTGGCAATGGAAAAGTTGCCAGTGTTGAGCTGGTCGGAAGTGCTGAAAAAGTAGTGTGGACACAGAAAAGTGATGGGTTATCTATTGAGACATCGAAGAGTTATCCGACGGAGAGTGCGGTGGCGTATAAGATAAAATTGGGAACAGGATTTTAGGATGATAGGATAAATCAGGATGAGACAGAAGTCGTTCAATTTATCTTCACCACCCTGGAACTTTGCATTCCGTCGGCGTCCGTCCATGTTAATAAATATGCTCCGACGGGATACTGTGAAAAATCCAAGCACATCGATGATCGCACTTC
>JANYDR010000409.1 GCA_025363495.1 Cyclobacteriaceae bacterium
TTTAAGGGACGACTACTTAGCAATGAAAAAATCTCGAGCACACTGGGCACGCAGGGAGAGAAAGGGACGGGACTTGGCTTGTTATTATGTCAGGAGTTTTTAAAGCACAATGGAGGAAAGATTTTCATTGAGAGTAAGCCGAATTCAGGGACGAAGATTTCCATTACTTTAAAAGAAGGAATTTAAAATAGATACGAATAGTTCGCTATTTGGTGGAATTTTTTATTACATTATAAAGCCGAACAGAATCCATTCGTTTAACCAAGCAGCTATCCCTGCAGCTGAGCCCGAATGGACGAAATTGATATGGCTTATTGGGGCAAACTTGTCATTCTTAGGCGCTATTGATGGATTACTTTTAATAAAATGATAGGTCATAAAAGTATGACTCTCCAGGATTATAAATCATTATTTGAATCAGCCCCAGGCTTGTACCTCGTACTATTGCCTGACTTAACTATAACGGCTGTAAGTGATGCTTATCTAAAAGCCACCATGACAGCGAGAGAATCCATTGTAGGACATGGTTTGTTTGAAATATTTCCTGACAACCCAAAAGACATTGCGGCGGATGGTGTATCAAATTTAAGAGCATCCTTAAATTATGTCCTTCAGCACAAACTGCCGCATACAATGGCTGTGCAGAAATATGATATCCGAAAACCCGATGGAGCATTTGAAGCTAGGTATTGGAGCCCGTTGAATACACCCGTACTCAACACCAAAAATGAGGTTGCTTTTATCATTCACAATGTGACTGACGTAACAATAGGTCAAACAGCAGAAGAAAAACTAAAAAAAAGTGAAAAGGATTATCATCTATTAGTCAATGGTGTAAAAGATTATGCCATTTTCATGGTAGACCCAAATGGTTGCGTTGCCAGTTGGAACCGTGGGGCACAGCTCATTAAAGGATATACTGAAGAAGAAATCATCGGAAAGTCTATTGATATTTTTTATACGACAGACGAGACAAAAAAAGGAGAACCGAAAAACAATTTGCAGATGGCACTGCAAAGAGGTCATCATGAAACAGAGGGTTGGAGGTTAAGAAAAGATGGCACCCTATTTTATGCAAATGTTGTGCTTACCTCCCTCGTCGATGAGGCTGGCAAGCTTTACGGGTATGCAAAGGTGACAAAGGATATCACAGAAAAGAGGAAAGCAGAAGAAAGCATTCGTTTTTTGGCAAGTATTACTGATAATATCCAGGATGTCATTATTACATCCGATGTCGACTTCCGTATTACGAGGTGGAACGAAGCCGCTGAAAAATTATTGGAATGGAAAAGTAATGAGGTTATCGGGAAAACACCCGGGGATTTCTTAAATATAATTTATCCAGATGAGACCAGGGAGCAAATCATGGATCAATTTATTAAAAGCGGATATTGGAAAGGAGAAGTTATTTATCATACAAAATCGGGCAGGCCTGTAAACATACTATCCACCGCATCTTATATGAAAGATGGCGGGGGCCATGTTATAGGTAACCTTGTCTTGGCAAGGGACATTACCAACAGGATAAAGGCGGAACAACAGTTAAAAGAATTTGAACATTTTTTTAACAACAATCATGACCTTTGTGGCATTGCAAATACTCAGGGGTATTTTGAAATTATTAATAATAACTTCAGCAAAGTATTAGGGTACTCAGAAAAAGAGTTCTGCGAAACACCATTTATCCGATTAGTTCATCAGGATGATGTTGCTGCCACTCTTCACGAATATGAGAAACTAAAATCGGGTGCCAAGACAGTAAACTTTATAAACCGCTACCGCAAGAAGGACAACACTTACATGCATCTCGACTGGAACGCTACTCCCAATCTGGAAACAGGAAAACTCTATTGCGTTGCCCGTGATATCAGCGAGAGCAAAAAAATTGAAACGGCTTTAAAAGAAAGCGAAGAGCAGATACAAACCATTTTTAAAAATGCTCCCGATGCGGTGGTTGTAATTGACGAAGAAGGAAGAATAATTAAATGGAATCCCCGGGCAGAAACTATTTTTGGATGGAAGGCTGATGAAGTGACTGGTAAGCATCTTGACGAAACGATTATTCCACAACAGTTTCGTGAAAAACATATAAAGGGTATGCAACATTTCCTGAAAACAGGAGAGGGGCCTGTATTAAACAAACACATTGAATTACCTGCACTGAGAAAGGATAATACAATATTTGATGCAGGAATATCCATTTCACCGACCATGGTGAAGGGCAAGTACGTTTTCATTGGATTTATCAGTGATATTACTGAACGCAAACGAGCCGAGGAGGCTCTGAGTAAATTAAATGAAGAACTGGAGCAGAGGGTTATTGAACGCACAGCTGAAATAGGCAAGAGGAAAAAACACTTTCGTGCATTAATAGAAAACAATCACGATATTATTTCATTGTTGGATGGCAACTTCAAGGTTTTTTACAGAAGTCCTTCGGCCGAGCGGATTATGGGATGGTCGGATGAGGATATTATTAATAGCGAGGGCACAGAAAATGTTCATCCCGACGAGAAAGAAAAAGCGGCGAGTGTTGTAAGGGAGTTAATGGCTAATCCCGGTAAAACGATAAATACGTTACATAGAATCAAGCACAAGAATGGACACTATCTATGGATGGAAGGAACCGTAATCAATCTGCTGCATGATCAGGATATCAAAGCAATCGTATTCAACTATAGAGATGTGACTGAACGAAAGGGGCTTGAAAATTTGCTGCATAAAGCCAATCTTCTTGCACGAATAGGAGGTTGGGAGATAGATATGATAAAAGGAACTGTTTATTGGACAGATATTACAAGAGAGATCCATGAAACTGAATATGGTTATGTGCCTGATTTAGCAACGGGAATCAATTTCTATAAGGAGGGAAAAGGACGGGATCTGATTATTCAAAAAGTAAATGAAGCGATTGAACTTGGCAAACCATGGGATGTAGAGTTACAAATTATTACCGCCAAAAATAATGAGCGATGGATACGTACCATTGGAGAAGCTGAATTTGTAAATGGTAAATGTGTAAGAGTCTATGGTGGTTTTCAGGATATTGATCAACGCAAAAAAGCACAACTGGAAGTTCAGGAACTAAATGAGCAACTTGAACAAAAAGTTATTAGTCGTACTGAACAATTAAAAAGAAGCCTCGAAGATCTTGAATCATTCTCTTACTCGGTTTCGCATGATCTTCGAGCACCCTTACGGATTATCCTTGGGTATGCGTCTATATTAAATGAGGATTATGGCAGCCAACTGAGTGAAGAAGCTAAACACGTCACAGAAGTCATCAAGAACAATACTGCAAAAATGGGTCTGCTTATTGATGATCTGCTTAATTTTTCGCGGTTGGCCAGACAGGATATTTTAAAAACCAGGGTCAATACCAATAAAATGGTCCTGGAAATAATTGAAAACCTGGAGCCGGATCTTTATGCTAAGATCACGTGGGTAGTCAATCCATTACCTGTGAGTATAGCTGACTTAAATATGATAAGGCAGGTA
>JANYDR010000450.1 GCA_025363495.1 Cyclobacteriaceae bacterium
CGAACATCAGCAAGCCTATCAAGCCTGCTCCTGAGACAAGGCTATAAAACAACCTGTAAAAACGAAATGTCAATCGTCGCTTTATGCTTTCAGCCGCCAGGAGACTGTGCAGACTAAAGTATAACAACCAACCGCCTGTCAAAATAAAATAGTTCATTAGCCTAAAGGTAAAGAGTTTCGATCTGGCGATTAGTGAGTAATTTTAAGTAATTATGAAATCCGTCTCCATTGGCCTTATCCACGAAGGCAGAGTTCCCCCCGACAAGCGCGTTGCGTTTAGTCCGTTACAGGTTGAGGAGATCATGCAGCGATATCCCAGTGTTAGCATTGTTTGTCAGCAAAGTCCGGTGCGCTGCTTTCGTGATGAAGAATTTTCAGCGTTGGATATACCGGTCGTTGCCAACGTGCAGTCATGTGATATTCTGATGGGTATAAAAGAAGTTCAGATTCCGGATCTCATCCCAAACAAGACCTATTTATTTTTCTCGCATACACTCAAGAAGCAGCCTTACAATAAAAAATTACTTCAGGAGGTCCTGAAGAAAAAAATCCGTTTGATTGATTATGAAGTTCTGCGCGACACGCAGGGAAATCGTCTTGTGGCCTTTGGTCGCTTTGCAGGAATTGTCGGCGCGTTCAATGGACTCTGGGCGTATGGCAAACGATTCAATCTGTTTTCACTTCGCCGTGCTTTTGACTGTTTTGATATCAACGATCTTAAACTGGAACTTAGGAATGTAAAACTTCCGCCTGTTAAAATTGTGCTAACCGGTGCTGGGCGCGTTGCCAAGGGTGCCATGGAAACACTGGATACGGCTGGTGTGCGCAAAGTAAATCCTCACGATTTTCTTACTCAGCGATTTTCAGAACCAGTCTACACACAACTGAGCAGTGCCGACTATCATTCCCGAAAGGAAGGCGGCCACTTCAACAGAGATGAGTTTCATAAAAATCCCGAACGATACAGTTCACATTTTGTTGATTTTGTAAAAGTCAGTGATATTCTGCTGGCAGGTGCCTTCTGGAACCCAAAGGCGCCACTCTTATTCACACGAGAAGATATGACTTCGCAAGATTTTAAAATTAAAGTTATTGCCGATATCACGTGCGACATCAATGGATCAATTCCAAGTACCAAACGCGCGACATCAATTATAGAACCTCTTTATGATTATGATCCAATCACTGATTCCGTTCAGGCTCCACTGAGCAACAAAAATTTTATTACCGTTATGGCAATTGATAATCTTCCCTGTGAATTACCACGTAGTTCTTCGGAAGAATTTGGAAGAGATTTAATCGACAGGATTTTAAAGCCTCTATTGACAGATGACAAAGAGGGAATTATTGCGAGGGGCACCATTGCTGAAAATGGAAAACTAACTTCTCATTTTGAGTATCTTAGGGATTACGTTGAGAAATAAAAATCCGGAAATAAAAAATGTGATAAACTCATAACCATTTAATAATGACTCCCCTACGTTATCTGAAATTCATCTTACCAGTCTTACTTTTCGTGGGCTGTAAGTCGCCAAACGAAAATCAACAAGTGCTTTTCAATGGAAAGGACCTTGGTGGTTGGGACACCTATGTTGCATCAGCTGCGGATAGTATTCCTCCGCTCGGTCTGAACAAAGATCCTGACCACGTTTTTTCAGTTGTCGAAAAAGACGGAGCGCCTGCACTACGAGTTTCCGGAGAAACATATGGTGGCATTTCCACTCAACAGGAGTTTGAAAATTATCATCTCACTGTTCAGTTCAAATGGGGAGAAAATAAAATTCCATCATTTAAAGATCGTAAGCGAGATAGCGGACTTCTTTATCATGCTGTTGGGCCTCATGGTGTTGACGCCCGTGCATGGATGCGCTCTCAAGAACTTCAGATCCAGGAAGGAGATTGCGGGGACTACTGGGGAGTAGCTGGAGGCGGATTTGATATTCCCGCCATTAAAAATGAAAAGAACGAATGGCGTTATGACCCGAAGGGCACCATGATAACATTCAAAGATGGAGGCGAGGTGGGGAGACGATGCTGGAAAAATCCGGATGGTGAAAAACCCACTGGTGAATGGAATACTATTGAATTGTACTGTAGCGGTGATTCAAGTGTCCATGTTATCAATGGAATTGTAGTGATGCGATTGTATCATTCGCGACAAACAGACAATGGAACAGAAACTCCGTTGGCTAAAGGTAAAATTCAACTTCAGTCGGAAGGGTGTGAGGTATATTACAGGAATATGACGTTGGTGCCGATTGATAAAATTCCTGTTTTATAGTTTTAATGCATTTCTCACAGATTTTCGCAGACTTTTTTGCCACAGATTGCACA
>JANYDR010000471.1 GCA_025363495.1 Cyclobacteriaceae bacterium
CGGCGACCTTGGCTGGTTTGCTTCTGGTCAGATGGTGAAGCCTTTTCAAAATGCAGTGTTTGATGCCAAAAAAACCGGCCTTCTGGCTGACGTTGTTGAGACAGATTTTGGATATCATATTATTGAAGTTACCGCCCTAAAGAATAATACTTCTTATTCTGTTGCTACTATCGAACGTACTATCACACCAAGTGATGATACGCTCAATGAAGTTCTTCGCAAAGCTGATTCGTTTGCCGGAGATCTCTCGGGTGTTGAAGAATTCAAAGCCAAAGCAAAAAAGGAAAATCTTTCAGTGTTCGATGCCAATGATCTTTCTACAAACGAGAGAAGAATTAACAATCTCGGCGAATCCCGTCAGTTGGTAACGTGGCTCTTCCGCGAAGCAAAGGTTGGCAAAGTATCGGATGTTATAGACCTTACTGATAACTATGTTGTTGCAGTCATGACCGGAGAAACTGAAAAAGGTTTCAAGCCTTTTGACAAGGTGAAAGAAGAAATCAGACCGACGGTAACTCATCAATTGCAAAACAAATACATTGCTGATAAACTTAAAGGCAAGACAGAATCACTGGATGAACTTGCCAAATTATTTGGAAAAGATGCGACTGTTAATTCTTCCAGTGATCTGAAGATGAATGCGACTACCATTCCTGCCGTTGGATTTGATCCTGTAGTGATTGGTACAATCTTCTCTCTTGAGAATGGCAAACGTTCAAAACCTATTGTTGGCGAAAATGGTGTTGTAGTTGCTGACCTGCAAACCAAAACCATCGCTCCGGCCATTGGAGATTTTGGAATCTTTAAGACTCAATTGTTGCAAACGCAAAACGGACGTAGCGGATTCTTTATCTCAGAAGCCCTTAAGGAAACAGCAAACATTGAAGACAAACGCTATAAGTTTTTTTAGGAACTGACTAATAATTTATTACGGATTCATCCGTTGAACTCCATTAAAAGCCGGTCCTGATATCAATTGGGACCGGTTTTCAATATCCTCGATTATGGATCCTAACTGGCTCAATTCTTTCCGGGAGAAACTAGATAACTTCTACGCCTGGCCATCTTTATATACATTTAAATTTATTGTTCCTTCCAACAAGAGAGAAGACTTGCAGAAACTTTTTCCACTGCATACTACTGCAACAGAAAAATCTTCCGAAAAAGGAAAATATGTAAGCCTTACCTACCAGATGATGATGCCATCCAGCGAATCGGTGATTGAGGTGTATAGGAAGGTAGAGGGAATTGAGGGGATAGTCGCACTGTAACATCCGGAGGAATCTTCAATTTCGCCATTTCTGAGTCCATTAACCCTCACCATTTTAAATTTGACGTTGAGCATTTTATATTCTAATCTAAAATGAAAAACTTTAAATATTAAATGTAAAAGTAGATTACACAACACTTACAGTTGTATCTCAGCAGATTAACCGCTAACTTTTTAACTTCTTAAAGAAAACTGCTATGTGGAAAAAAGAAAACAACAAACTTAAAAAAACCTTTAAGTTTAAAGACTTTATCGAAGCGTTTGGATTTATGACCAGGGTGGCTCTTATCGCTCAGGAAATGAATCATCATCCCACATGGACCAACACATATAATACCGTTAGCATCGAATTAAATACTCACGATGCGGGAGACATTGTAACTCCACTTGATCACAAATTGGCAAAGGCCATCGACAAGCTTAAGTGAGGTGGAGAAGAAGATCGCACTTTACGTTGTGCCCACTCCTATTGGCAATCGCGGTGATATTACACTCCGGGCTCTGGAAATATTAAAAAGCGTCGATATTATTCTTGCGGAAGATACCCGCACATCAGGTCAGCTTCTGAAGCATTATGAGATCAGTAAATCACTTCAAAGCTTTCATATCTTCAATGAACATCAGGTAGTAGAAAAATTAATAACCCGGATGAAAGGCGGGGAGACTTTCGCGCTTGTAAGTGATGCAGGCACACCTGGGATTTCTGACCCAGGATTTCTTCTCATACGCGAATGCCTGACAGCGGGACTCACTGTAGAGTGTCTTCCAGGGCCTACAGCTCTTATCCCAGCATTGGTGAATTCAGGTTTCCCTACAGATAGATTTGTTTTCGAAGGATTTCTACCTCATAAAAAAGGAAAACAAACCTTATTGAAAAAACTTGCGGAAGAAGACAGAACAATCATTGTATATGAATCTCCTCATCGCCTGGTGAAAACATTGGAGCAAATGAAGGAGTTCTTCGGCAACGAACGACGGGTATCTGTTTCACGGGAATTGACAAAGCTTCACGAGGAAACATTTACCGGCCCATTGGAACAGGTATTGGTGCATTTCCAGCAAAAGGAAGTAAAAGGTGAGATTGTAATTGTGATCGATGGCAAAAGAGAGTAGCTATTCTTCCGTATTGCTTTTTATTGTTTCAGCCCTTCTGCTAACTGGAGGAAGTCTGATGGCTTCATTTCCTATTTTTATATTCTTCGGTCTCGCACCGCTTTTTGCCTTGACCGATCGGGCAAATGATACATCTACTGTGTTTGAAAAGATGGAGTGGGTGCTTCTGGCATTAACAGTTTATTTTCTATCGATCCATCTGTTTGATTTCTCTTACATCGTATCTTCGATGACATATAGCATTCTATTTACGCTGCCATTCATCGGCCAGGTGTGGGTGCGACAAACACTTGGACCCCGCGGAGGAAAAATTACAATCATACTTTTTTGGCTGGCATTGGAATATGCTTTGCTTAAAATCCGGCCCGCTGAAAGCAATTTTCTGGCAGACACTATTCAGCTTCACCCCAATTGGATGCGATGGAATATCCATACCGGATACTTGGGTGCTTCTTTCTGGATTTTGATTACCAATTTAATGGTCTACCAAATCTTTTTTTCAAAATCACCCTTTCGATGGTACTGGATTGTACTGGCGGCAATTTTCCTGTTAGGGCCGGCTGCCTATTCCTATTTTCTGGATTCCGGTTCCATAACCCGGAAAGATCTGGTGAATTTATATGCTGATAAATTGATCGTGAAAGATGTTACGTATCTTGCACGCGGCGAATTTGTCGTGCGAACGGCTGCCTGGGTATCAACATTAATTCTCCTTTTCACGTTTGTTAAAAGTCAAACGACCAAGTGATGATCGATCTGCTAGCTATTGAAAAAAATGTAATGAATGTCTGCCTCGAAGTAGGAGACTTTATTCACCGAGAGGGTTCTTTGTTTGATCGCTCGCGAATCGAACAGAAAGAAGGCTTCAACAATCTTGTCTCGTACGTAGATAAAGAATCTGAAAAAAAACTGGTCGGTGGGCTTTCTAAAATTCTTCCAGGTTCTGGTTTTATCGGGGAAGAGGGCACAAACATAGAAGGTACGAGTGGCTACCGATGGATCATTGACCCACTGGACGGCACTACTAATTTTACTCATGGTCTGCCGATTTTTGCAATTAGTATCGGACTTGCTTTGAAAGAGAAGATTGTTCTTGGCATCGTATACGAAGTGAATAAAAAAGAAATGTTTCACACGGTAGAGGGAAGTCCAGCCTACCTCAATGATAAAGAGATCCATGTATCCTCCATCAGCACCTTGCAGGAGAGTTTACTGGCAACCGGCTTCCCCTATTACGAATTCGACAAGATGGAAGCTTATTTGAAAATCATTAAAAATTTTCTGCAACAATCTCATGGGGTGCGCAGGTTAGGGAGTGCAGCAACCGATCTCGCATATGTTGCCTGTGGACGGTTTGAAGGATTTTTTGAATACAACCTCAATGCATGGGACGTAGCTGCCGGAGCCTTTCTGGTACAACAGGCTGGAGGAATAGTAACCGATTTTAGCGGCGGCAAGAATTTTGTATTTGGAGGAGAGCTGATTGCTGGCTGCTCGATACAGTCTAAAATGCTTGAGGTTATTAGAAAAGAATGGGATAACTAAATTAAAAATTGAAGAATGAAAAATACTTTCATTCGCAATGATGACTCGCTTACAATCATTGAACACAACACTTATTAAGTATCAATCCAATTTGTTATGCAAAAAAAATATCATTTTCTCGGCGCGATAATCCTTTTGTTTGTTGTAACCCTTTCGGTTGCGCAAAATAATCTTACAGACAAACTGCCTATCTCGCCGGAGATCAAAAAAGGAACGTTGTCCAATGGACTTACCTATTACATTCGTAAAAACTTAAAGCCAGAGAAAAAAGTTGAACTACGGCTGGCGGTAAAGGTTGGTTCCATTGTAGAAGATGATGACCAGCTTGGCCTGGCTCACTTCACCGAGCATATGGCCTTCAATGGCACAAAGCATTTCAAAAAAAATGAGTTAGTTTCCTTTCTTCAATCTATTGGTGTGGAATTCGGTGCCGACCTTAATGCATCCACTGGTTTCGATGAAACGACTTACACTCTTCCTATTCCTGTTGGTAAACCTGAAAATCTTGATAAAGGTCTTTTAATATTAGAAGATTGGGCAAGTACCGTCACGTTTGAAACAGCCGAGATCGATAAAGAACGCGGTGTTGTGTTGGAAGAAGAACGTTTGGGTAAGGGTGCGGAGGAGCGCATGCTAAAGAAGATGCTTCCCTACATCCTGGAAGGATCAAAATATGAAAAGCGTCTGCCTATTGGCACCGCGCAAAACCTGAAAACATTCAAACCTGAAGTCATCAAAAGATTTTACAAAGATTGGTACCGCCCGGACCTGATGGCAGTAGCTGTAGTTGGTGATATTGATCCGGTAGCAGTAGAAGCACTGATTAAACAACATTTTGAAAAACTAAAAGGCCCGGCAACAGAACGACCCCGTGATTATGCCGATCTGCCTTCACGTCAAAAGTCAGAAGGGCTTGTGATTACCGACCCTGAAGCTACTAATAATGTGATGCAGATATTTTATGCTACCAACAAATCAAAAATTCAAACAACGGTCGGCGACTATCGTCAAAGTATTATAAAGAGTCTTCCAAGCGTCATGCTTAGTCTCCGTATGCAGGAGCTCACACAAAAAGCAGAACCGCCTTTCGTTTTCGGCGGAAGCGAGCGTGGTGAATTTGTACATGGATATGAATCATATTTTGGATTCGCTCTTATTGGAAAAGCTGGTATTGCTGCAGCCATTAATGCTGTTATCCAGGAAAATGAACGTGCCCGCAGATTTGGATTCACCGCCCCTGAACTGGACCGGGCAAAGAAAACCCTTATGCGAAATATGGAGCGGGCTTATAATGAGCGTGATAAGTCAGAGTCTGATGGATATGTTGATGAATATGTTCGCAATTTCTATAACCAAGAACCCATTCCCGGCATAGAGAATGAGTATAGTTATTACAAACAGTTTATGGAAGGTATCTCACTTCAGGAGATAAATGATTTTACCGCTAAAAACATTCCTTCATCATCTGAAAAAAAACTGGTGGTTTTCCAGGGGCCTGAGAAATCAGACTTCCCCATTCCAACCAATGCTGAATTATTGACCATGGTGACCGAAGCTGAAAAATTGCCTGTACTTGCATACGAAGAAAAGGCAGTTGCAACAAGCCTGATGGATGCTGTGCCGACAGGAGGAACAATTGTTTCTTCAAAAGAAAACACTCAACTGGGCCTGACAGAATTGACACTTGGTAACGGAGTAAAAGTTATTGTTAAACCGACTGACTTCAAAAATGATCAGGTTGTAATGTCAGGCTATCGTTTTGGTGGGTCTTCTTTATACAGCGATATTGATCTTTACAATGCGCAATATGCAACTACGATTGTAAACCAGATGGGCGTAGGAAATTTTTCGCCGAGTGACTTGCGAAAAACTCTTGCTGGCAAAACAGTAGGTGCTTCTCCACGACTAAACAGTTTAAGCGAAAGCATCAGTGGACAATCTGGCACCGCCGACGTGGAGACAATGCTGCAACTTGTTAATCTGTACTTTACCAAGCCTCGAAAAGATGAAGAACTTTTCAAATCTTTCATTACCAAGCAGCAGGCTATGGTGCAAAATATGATGAGCGATCCAAAAACGGTGTTTCAGGATTCTGTACAAAGAATGCTGTTCAATAATAATCCAAGAGGTCCGCGTTTTCCGCGAACACAGGATTTTCAAAAAATCAATGTTGACCGTGTGTTGGAAATCTATAAAGAGCGCTTTGGCAATGCCAGAGGCTGGACATTTTATATTGTAGGAAGCTTTGACCTGGAAAAATTAAAGCCATTAGTAGCTTCTTATCTCGGAACCCTACCCTCCACCACCGTTGCTTCCCCTGGATTTAAGGATCTTGGAGTGCGACCAGTAAAGGGCGTGGTGAAAAAGTCTATCAAAAAAGGAAATGAACCAAAGAGCTTTATCTCCATTGCATTTACCGGCGAGGCTCCTTACGGCGACAACGATCAGTTGAAGTTGCAGGCACTAATTGAATTGATGAATATCAAACTCATAGAAACATTGCGTGAAGAGCTAAGCGGAATTTATGGTGGCGGAATGAGTGGCAACCTTACTAAAAATCCTTACAACAACTATACTATTAACGTTTCGCTGCCTTGCGGACCTGAAAACGTAGACAAGCTGATCAAAGCCACATTTGAAGAAATTGAAAAAGTGAAAGACAAGGGTCCGTCAGAAGCAGACCTCAATAAGGTGAAAGAAACTTTCGAAAAACAATACCTTGAAGATCTTAAGGATAATGGGTATTGGCTGACACGTCTGCAACGAAGTGGTGAGCTCAATTCAAATACAGCCGATATTCTTACGGTATCAACACGAATGAAAGCCCTTACCACAAAAGATGTGCAAGATGCTGCGAAAAAATATTTCAATGTGAACAATTATTTTCAGGCGGTGTTGTATCCTGAAAAATAACGCTGATCTTAATCTGGATATGCCATAACCCCCGACTTTAAGGTTTTAAGGTCGGGTTTTTCAATTTTCTTTTGAAAAACTGTGACGAATTAATCATCTTTTACTTCTATTGATAAAAAACCTATGAGAATCGTTTTCTTTCTGGCCG
>JANYDR010000507.1 GCA_025363495.1 Cyclobacteriaceae bacterium
CGAAGGGTTTATTAAATTGGGGGCTCAATTTGCAGATGTTGTTTCCGTAGCCGGTGACAATAAAAAACTAGAAGGATTAGTTAAGAAGATTAAAGAGAAGAAAGTTGAAACCATTGAGAAGGACGATAACTACACTGAATCATTTTATAACCTCTACACAGAGCTGGCGGGGTAAAGTGTCCAGCCTATGGCTGTGTCTCCTTGTATTTATTATTTTTTCCTGTAAGGACCAGGATAACTATGTTGGTTTTCAGAAGTCCCCACGTTTGGATGCCCGTTATGTTGACATTCCGCTTAATCCAAGCGTTATTCAATATGACGGGTTGCAAACCACAAATATTGCAAGTGAGGCTCTCCCCAGAGTTTTGATAGGACGGTATAATGATCCTTTGCTTGGCAAGATGGAAGTTACCGGCTATATAAATTTTGCACCTCCGGTTAAACTCACTACTGTGCCGCCTGCTGATGCTACGTTTGACTCGCTTATTCTCCAGCTGAATTTTGATTTTTACCATTATGGTGATGGTAATGTTTCATCCCAACGCGTTCAGGTATTCGAACTACTGGATACGCTGAATGGTCTAAAGCCTTATTATGCTAATACTAAAGTAGCTACAGCTTCTGCTCCACTTGCAGAAACCACCTTCAATTTAAGCCCCGACGCTTTTGATAATGCATTATTGGTCAATGCGGATGCTGACACCACTAACAATCAGACCTACAATGTTCAAATCAAACTTCCTGCTTCTTATGGATCAAATCTCTTTTACGACTTTCAGCATGATTCCGCTTTTATTGTAGACTTTAATCAATTCAGCGGTAAGTACAAAGGCTTCGCCTTAAAGGTGCCAGAAGGAGGAGGAGATAAAATTTTTGGTATCAATCCCGTATTCAGGGATTTGGCCCCAAAAATAACTGACACAAAATTATTACTCTATTATACTCAGGATGGCGTTTCCTTTCATTCGGATTTCGTACTTTCTGCTTCGTCGAATTATGTAACGGGAGAACCCTACAATGTGTTAAGTTACAGCCAAATTACAACGGATCGTAGTGCTACTGCATTGAGTGGAATTATTCCTTTTAAAGAATTTAAGCCAAGCGACAACCGCTTTTATATTCAGGGTGGCACTTCGTTGATAACAAAATTGGACCTTGCCAATTTCTACAAATACGTCGATACCCTTGGTAATATTGTGTTCAATTCTGCTGAGCTGGTGGTGAATAATATTTCATCCGAAAAACCTCCTAACAACCTGAGCTTGCGAGTATTGGATTCGCTCAATCAATTTCGCGTTGCCTATGTTGATACTCTCACACTCGATACACTTAGACTTGCAACGGATCCGTATTTTTTAAAGGCTACTGCAGCATTTACAGTCAACTCATCGACTGACCGGACGGTCAATGTAGCAACTGATGCCGCTACGAATATTGCAATCGCCTCTGATACTTACGTCATCGGACAAATCGGTCTTACAGAATTTTGTCAGCAGATTTATAAATACAAGCACCATCCACGAAGAGTAAAATCTGTGGCCCTTACAGTGCAAAGAACAGAATCCAAAAAATCCGTGCATGGATTAATACTTGATCCAAATATTGTCTTGCGGGTTTACTACTCGAAACCAATTATTAAAATCCGGTAACTATGTGCGGTATAGTAGCCTATGTTGGACATCGGCAGGCCAGCGATGTGATCATAAAAGGCCTGAAGCGCCTTGAGTATCGGGGATACGATAGTACTGGAATTGCATTACTGAACGGCGGCTTAAACGTTTATAAGAAAAAGGGAAAGGTTTCCGAGTTGGAGGCGTATCTAAAGGGCGTTGACTTAAACAGCCATATCGGTATGGGCCATACCCGGTGGGCAACGCACGGAGAACCAAACGATGAAAATGCTCATCCACATTACTCCGCTACAAAACATCTTGCCATCATCCACAACGGCATCATTGAAAATTATGTTTCCCTTAAAAAAGAACTGACTCGTAAAGGTCATAAGTTTCTTAGCGATACCGATACTGAGGTCTTCATACATTTTATTGAAGACATTCAGGAAAAAGAACAATGCAAACTCGATGAGGCAGTTCGTTTAGCGTTAACAAAAGTTGTTGGTGCTTACGCCATTGTCGTCATGTCGTTTGACAATCCAAACATGCTGATTGCGGCACGCAAAGGTAGCCCATTGGTTGTTGGCGTTGGTAAGGGTGAGTTTTTCATGGCTTCTGATGCCACTCCCATCATAGAATATACTAATGAAGTTGTTTACTTAAATGATCAGGAGATCGCCCTGGTCGACAACGGAAAACTTACCATTAAAAATGTAGCCAATCTTCCATTAACGCCTTATATCCAAACAGTGGACATGGAATTGGAAGCCATTGAAAAAGGTGGCTTTGAGCATTTCATGTTGAAAGAAATTTTTGAACAGCCTCGCTCGATCATGGATTGTATGCGCGGTCGTCTGGATTCAGCTTCGAACAGATTGATTCTTGGCGGTCTCCGTGAATACATTAAAAAATTAATTAATGCCGATCGCATTCTCATTGTAGCCTGTGGCACATCGTGGCATGCTGGCTTAGTGTCCGAATATTTCTTTGAAGAATTTTGCCGTATTCCTACTGAGGTTGAATATGCTTCAGAATTCCGATACAGGAATCCTGTTATTCGCGAAGGTGATGTAGTGATTGCCATATCGCAATCAGGTGAAACGGCCGATACCCTCGCAGCAATTGAATTAGCCAAATCAAAAGGCGCTATCATCTTCGGAGTATGTAATGTTGTTGGATCATCGATCCCACGATTAACACATGCAGGTGCCTATACGCACGCTGGTCCAGAAATTGGAGTCGCCAGCACAAAAGCATTTACTGCGCAGCTTACTGTTCTCAATATGATTGCATTGATTGTTGCTCACGCTAAGGGCACAATCACTGAACAAAAATTCCATGAGATGCTGGTGGAGATGGAGAACATACCAGCCAAAATTGAAAAGATACTTAAACTCAACGCACAGATCCAGGTAATCGCAGAAGAATTCAAAGATGTGAAGCACTTCCTGTACCTCGGTCGGGGATACAATTTCCCCGTAGCATTAGAAGGTGCTTTAAAATTAAAAGAGATCTCTTACATTCATGCAGAAGGATACCCTGCGGCAGAGATGAAGCACGGACCGATCGCATTGATTGATGATGAAATGCCTGTTGTATTCATCGCGACTAAGGACAGTTCATACGAAAAAGTTGTTTCAAATATTCAGGAAGTAAAAGCAAGAAAGGGACGTATCATCGCAGTAGTAACAGAAGGTGACACATTAATTCCAGCAATGGCCGAATTTGTCATAGAAGTTCCAGCGACGATTGAGCCTTTGATGCCGATGGTGTCAGTAGTTCCATTGCAATTATTATCTTATCACATTGCTGTAATGAGAGGTTGTAATGTGGATCAGCCGAGGAATCTGGCGAAGTCGGTTACTGTTGAGTAATTGTCAATTATTTTCTAAAATTTCTATCACAATAAATAACCTTGCTATGATAAAAAACACCGTCATCGGAATGATAGTTATCGTTCTGGTATCAACAGCATTCAGTCCGGCGGACGAATGGATCAGTTTGTTTGATGGGAAATCGCTCAGCGGCTGGACCATCAACGAAAACGCATCAACCTTTAGCGTTGAGAACGGAATGATCGTGGCATACGGAGAGCGTTCTCACCTGTTCTATACCGGACCTGTCAGCGAACATAGATTCCGGAATTTTGAATTCAAAGTATCGGTAATGACAACGCCCGGCTCCAATTCAGGAATATTTATTGATACCGCATTCCAACCTGATGGATGGCCTTCACAAGGTTATGAGATCCAGGTAAACAACACACACACCGACTGGCGCAAGACAGGAAGTATCTACGCCGTCCAGGATGTAAAGGTAACACCCGCACGCGACAACGAATGGTTTACTGAGAGTGTAATGGTTGTGGGTAAGAAGATTACTGTAAAAATAAATAATGTGATTGTTAATGAGTACACTGAGCCAGCGGACAAATCCAAACTCACTGGCGGAACGTTCGCATTACAAGGCCACGATCCGAAAAGTAAGGTCTTTTATAAAGATGTAATGGTAAGATTATTGCCTGATTAACTCGAACTTGAAATTTCTTTTATATAATGATGAGTTCTAATTATGGTTTCTCCATCACCTTGATAAGTTCATCTATTTTCTGGAGCCTGGGTATGAATTGTTTCTTAATCGCTCTTTTATTCAAAATGTAAATAGCGATACTTAATGAAACACCTAACGCCTCGGTTTGAATTATCACTGCAATTTCCCGGGCACCCCGATAGGTCCAAGGAGGAACATTGACAAAATTGCCCAGGCTGGTAAAATATACCAGTAAAGCACATTGTCCATCATGTGTTTTTGAATCTTCAGGTATTCTCTTGTCTTATATAAATATTCCATGTACGTTTCAGTGAATGCGCCAGGTTTGTTTTTTTTTGCATTCCTCAGCCGAATAATTACTTGAATGCCCCAAAGAATTACTAAGACTGAGGCGACTTTCGATATGATGAATGGTATACTGTAAGCGTAATAGGCGAAGACAGGAATCCCAATTACTCCGCCCATTTGTTCACTTAAATCCCTATATTTTACCTTTTTATGAAAATGATCCAGGCTTGATTGCACATCGATCATCAGGCGAGACTTCTCAAATTTTAGAATCTCCTGGTTGGGAGACGACTGCCAGATTTTTATTAACTCCTCTTCCATCATGCTTTTTCATTTATACAAGCCAATAATTTCATTTTGATTCGCTTGATCTTCACGGCGATATTATTTTCTGTCAGGCCGGTGATATCAGAAATCTCTTTATAGGATAATTCCTCTAGATAGAGTGTCGTCACTGCCTTGTCTGCATCGTTCAACTTCTTGATGCAGTTCCTGAGTTTTATCAGTCGTTCATGTTCCTCGTAATTCGTTTCCTCATCGCCAATATTCTCGATCGTAATGCTGTCCATTCTACGGAAGTGGTCGCGTTTCTTCGCGTGCTTTCTTTGAAGGCCAAGACAAACGTTCAGCGTAACTCTAAACATCCATGTACTCAGGGAAGACTTTTCTTCAAAAGAGGGCATTGACTACCAGATATTGATCAGCGCCTCCTGGAAAAGGTCTTTCTTGTCTTCCGCATCTTCGGCATAAACAGAACAAACCCTGAGCAACTTCTTCTGATTTTGTTCTAGCGCTGTCAGGAAGGTGTTTTCAAGTTGCTGATTCATCGTAAAGTTTTGTGTCTCTTAGTTGGTTACAAGAGTTTT
>JANYDR010000545.1 GCA_025363495.1 Cyclobacteriaceae bacterium
TTTGGTGTGGGCTTGATTGGTGGCTCGGTCGCATTGAGTCCAGTAACGAAGGGTAGCATCCTTCATGGTACTGGCGCTGAATTGAACAAACGGACTAACGAAATAGAGTATCAATCCAATCAGTAACTGAGTATGTGTCACAGAAAAAAGTGACAGCCCAAGAATGTTGTCCGTTTTTCCATATGCCTGCTTGTTTGAAAAGCCGAGAAATGATTTTACAATCACAATCAGCAAAAGAATCAGGACGAAATAACGGAGAAAAGAGTGGGTGGTCAGAAGAGCTGGATACATATTCAATCAATTGAGACCGAAATTTAATTCATTGACACCACATATTTTTGAAAGGTCGAGATTTTCTCAAATCCGTTTATCTAAAAGCTGTAGGGTTTATGAAGGGCTATGCTTATCTTTTTCTTTCAAATCAGACAATATGAAAATCACTTTTCTTATGACAATCCTTGGGTTTATGTGTTCCCTTGCCATTGCCCAGGATAATCTTGGCTACCAACGGCCTCCGGAAGAAATAGCCAAACTGGTGGAGGCGCCACTTACGCCTGCCATAACACTTTCGCCAGACAAAACATGGATGGCACTCATGGACCGTTCGGATTATCCCAGCATTGAGGAATTATCCAGAGCGGAACTCAGGATTGCCGGCCATCGGATCAATCCTGAAAATTTTGGACCAAGCCGGAATAACTTTTTTATTGGACTGAAATTCAAAAATCTTAAAGACATGAAGGAGTATACCATTAGCGGACTGCCTTCTCCTCTTCAATACAGCAATTTTAACTTCTCACCCGATAGCAAGAAGGCAACTTTTCTTCAGACCTATCCCGATCGAATTGAACTTTGGCTGATTGATTTATCAAACTCTACTGCGCGCGCGCTTTCCAAAAGAAAAATAAACGCTACGCTTGCTAATCCGGTAGCATGGTTATCTAATTCAAACCAGATTCTATTTCTTGCGGCTATGGATGGAAAAGCACTGCCACCAAAGACCAGAACTCCAACGGGTCCAGTGATAGAAGAGAACTTAGGAAAAAAAGCTCCATCATGGACTTATCAAGACTTACTAAAAAATCCTTATGATGAAGCTCTCTTTGATTACCACTGCACATCACAGCTTTATTCTATATCTCTGGATGGAATCGAAAAATCAATTGGGGCTCCGGGAGTTTATTCATCCCAAAGTCCGTCGCCGGATGGCTCGCTTGTCCTTACAAAAATAATTCATCGACCTTATTCATATTTAGTACCAGCCGATCTGTTTCCTCAACTGGTTCAGGTCTCTGATATGAACGGAAACGTAATAAAAAGAGTAACAGAGATTCCGTTGGGCGATAATATACCGGTAGGATTCAGTTCAGCTATCAAAGGACCTCGTGATCATGAATGGAGGGCAGATCAACCCGCTACTCTTTTCTGGGTAGAAGCCCTTGATGATGGTGATCCTAAAATAAAAAAAGAATTTCGCGACAAAGTCATGCAATGGAGTGCTCCTTTCAGCAGCACACCAATTGAATTGATAAGTTTGCCATTACGATATGTGAGCATTACGTGGGGTACAGACAAGATCGCACTTGTTAATGAACGATGGTGGTTCGACAGAAAGTTACGCACCTATCAAATTGACCCTTCCAATTCCTCAAAAAAGAAAATACTGTTTGACCGATCCTATGAAGATGTCTATAGTGATCCAGGTCGTGTTGTTACAACCCGCAATCATTTTGGCGAGCCGGTAATTCTAACAACGTCAGACAACGCTCTTTATCTGACCGGCAATGGCGCTTCAAATGAAGGCGATCGACCCTTCCTGAATAAAATGGATTTAACTTCTGGAAAAATAACAAACGTGTGGAGAAGTGAAGCACCTTACTATGAATTTGTTGTGAGCATGATTGATCCAAAGAAAGGAACATTCATAACATCACGTGAATCACAAACAGAAACAGCCAATTACTTTATTCACACTGCAGGATCAAAAAATGTAACGCAAATAACTTCATTCCCACATCCTTATCCGCAAATCAAAGATGTGAAAAAGCAGGTGTTGAAATATAAGCGAGCAGACGGTGTGGACCTAACAGCCGATCTGTATTTACCACCGGGTTATAAAAAAGAAGATGGACCGTTACCAACCTTTCTATGGGCCTATCCTGCTGAGTTCAAATCAAAAAATAATGCTGGGCAGATAAAAGGTTCTCCTTACACATTTACGCGTATTAGTTGGGGCAGTCCGATCTATTGGGTTGTACGTGGTTATGCCGTTCTCGACAATGCATCAATCCCAATCGTAGGAGAAGGTGATGCACAACCTAATGATACGTACGTAGAACAACTTGTTTCAAGTGCCAAAGCTGCGATTGATTACGGTGCCTCCCTGGGTTATGTCGATCCAAAACGAGTGGGCGTTGGTGGTCATAGTTATGGAGCATTCATGACCGCTAACCTGCTTGCTCACTCTGATCTGTTCAAAGCTGGAATTGCGCGAAGTGGTGCCTATAATCGCACCCTCACTCCTTTTGGATTCCAACAGGAAGAGCGTACTTATTGGGAGGCTCCCGAAGTTTATTTTAAAATGTCACCTTTCTCATATGCCGATAAAGTAAAGACACCTGTTCTTTTTATTCATGGAGAAGCTGATAACAACTCCGGAACATTCCCCATCCAAACTGAGCGTTTTTATAATGCCATCAAAGGTCATGGAGGAACAGCGCGGTATGTATTGCTGCCTTATGAAAGTCATGGCTATCGTGCAAAAGAATCAATTATGCACATGCTGTGGGAGATGGATAATATGCTGGAGACATATGTGAAGAAAGGTAATGAGATGAAAGCGAAGATTGAGACGAAATAGATTAGAAGCGGAAAGCTGAAAGTTGAAAGGCCGAACATCTTCAGTGATGAGTAATTCCTACGAACTAAATTTTTCTCCTTTCCTTAACCTCAAATCTCATAAATGATTTCATTTTTAAATTTAGATACTTTAGCTTTAAACTTTCAGCTTTAGGCTGTAAGCTTAAAGAACCTAAACACCCCAAATGAAAAGATTACTTTTCCTATTATTAATAGGGAGCGCTTCTATTACTATGAACGCCCAGCCCGATACCGTAAAAACTGGAGCCTACATCATCAGCGTACACGACATCAATTTTCACGACAAGGAGTACACCATCCGGTTCTGGTTGTGGTTTTTATATAGTAATCCGGAGTTTGATTTTCAAAATCAATTGGACATTCCCAATGCCAAAGAAATTGACGCCCCTGCCATGGTCGCCGACAGCGTCGATGGGAAAAAATGGGTCCAGATGAAAATGAAATGCGTTATGAAGGAAAATTGGGTGGTCCACAATTTTCCTTTCGACAGACAGCACCTGAGGGTAAGGGTGGAAAATTCTGTATTCGATAAAAACAAACTGATCTTCGTGGCCGACAAAAGACATTCGATGTTCGACGACATCGAAGGTTTGGATGGATGGCAAATTGAGGATTTTGTTGTCTCATCCGACACTACGCGCTATGGCACCGGCTTTGGTGACCCGCGCGTAGGTCATGATTCACAGACATTCTCCACTTTTAAAATTGACATGAACATCAAGCGCGATGCGTGGGGCCTTTTTATGAAAATATTTATCGGCATGTATATAGCCTTTTTGATTGCCTTGATAAGTTTTGTCTCACACCCCTGGGAACTTGAACCTAGATTTGGACTACCCGTCGGTGGCTTGTTTGCTGCTGTGGGTAATAAATACATTATTGATTCACTCTTACCGGAGTCACCTGAGTTCAGCCTTGTAGACACATTACACAGTATCACTTTCTTTGGAATTTTGTCAGTGCTGGCAGTATCAGCAATATCACTTAAGTATTTTAATGATGGTAATAAAGAAGCTTGCCTGAGGGCGGATAAAATCGGATCACGGATCGTCGCGGGATTATTTGTGGTGTTGAATATCTACTACATCGCAGCAGCCTGATTGATGTTAGATCAAATAATTTTTTGCCTCTTCTGCCAAGGTGCTGAGGTTTGAATCATAAATTAAACTCTGCGGGCCTTCGCATCTCTGGGCCTCTGCTGTAAAGCCCTTGCGACGAAGTCGCATCAACCTTTTGCATGAACATCTCAATCGACTACATTTGACTCATGAAAAAGCTCCTTTTCATCTTTACTCTATTATTTTCTCACTGCCTGAAAACCTACGCCCAGCCTGATACGGTAAAGGCAGGGGCGTACGTGATCAGTGTTCACGACATCAATTTTCATGATAAGGAATATACAATCCGCTTCTGGCTTTGGTTTCTGTACAGCAATCCAAAATTCGATTTTAACAAGCAGCTTGACATCCCTAATGCGAAAAGTATCGATCCCCCTGAAGTCATTGTTGACAGCATCGATGGGAAAGCATGGGTTATGCTAAAGATGAAATGCACCATGAAGGAAAGCTGGGAAGTTGGTGACTTTCCATTTGACTCCCAGCATCTGAATGTTCAAATAGAGAATACTTTATTCGACAAGAATACTTTAATATTTGATCCTGACCTCCGTGGCAGTCGCTATGGAAAAAAAATTGCCATCGACGGATGGACAATTAAAAATTTTGCTGTGAGTTCGCGCACGAGCCAATATGAGACTGGCTTCGGAGATTATCGCTTACCAAGCCAATACACAGAGTTTGCCACATTTAATATTGATATGGACATTGAAAGAAAAGCATGGGGGCTATTTATGAAAATCTTCATTGGCATGTACATTTCTTTTCTAATTGCGATCATCAGCTTTACACCACATCCCTGGGAACTTGAACCTCGCTTTGGATTACCGGTGGGTGGGCTATTTGCCGCGGTAGGTAATAAGTATATTATAGACTCACTCTTGCCCGAGTCGTCCCAATTCACCCTTGTGGATACTCTTCATACCATTACATTCCTGGCCATATTTTGTACGCTACTTGTGTCAGCAATTGCCTTAAGGTTGTATGACCGCGGAAGAAAAGAGGATTGCCTTAAAGTGAA
>JANYDR010000629.1 GCA_025363495.1 Cyclobacteriaceae bacterium
TTGCCGGGAGTAAACCCGGAACTCATTGTAAGAAAATTTCTTAAGGTAACCTCGCCTTTTTGCGCGGAGAAATTCTCATACTGGTGAAGGTCATAGAATTCGTGAAGGAATTGGTTTACACTACCAAGGTGTTTTTCTTCGATCGCTATGCCAGTAAGGGCTGAGGTAATTGTTTTGGTAACCGAACGCGTATCGTGCAATGTTTTTCTATTCGCTCCGTTAAAGTATTCTTCAAGCAAGAGTTTACCATCCCTGATAACAACTATGCTGGTAATCTTCTTCAGATTTTCTCTCAGGATAGCTCCCTTCAGTTCCTTGATCTTCTCAATATTCCAGGAGCGAATGTCAGTTTCCCAACCACTATTTTTATCAATTGGCGTTGGAAGAAGCTTTTGCTCGGGAATCTCTTTGACTTTGGAACGCAGGGTAATTTGTCCAGAGGCAATAACATCACCTGTTTTTTCATCCGGGTTGGAAACGTAAGGGCGAATTTCAATTTTCAGTATATGATCGCCTCCTCCCAATGCCTCATCACCTCCTTTCATCATAAATCTGTTCCACAGGAACCTTCCCCATGAGTCTTCATTCTTAACTGTCATCAGCGGGACTCTAAAGACGGTAGCTTTGTTCTTTTTCTCCAGGCCAAACGCACCCTGATTAAGATTTTCCTTATAAATCAAAATATCATCCACATAAAAAGCAAATTGAAAGTTTCCAACCTTGTCCAATTCATCTGCACTTAATGAAGGGGTCAGTATATGAAGATAGTTAGTTAATGAGTTGTGAAGAAAAGTCTGGATATAAAGACTTGATGAATTATTCATTTCAGAATTCATCAAAAAATCTGCCTCCTTATAAGATCCCAGAGGGCCGGCAAAAGACACGAAGGCAATTCTTCCAATATTGTCTTTGTGTACCTGAGTTTCAATTGGATCCGGTTCAACAATATTCTGCTGAGAAAATATTTTTAATGAAAATAAAAGACAAAGCAATAGTAATACTTGTTTCATAGTAAGGATTTAATAAAGAAAAATATCACAACAATTAACAGTAAATAAATTTATAGCAAGACTAAATACTTCATTCATTCTTCAAATTATCTACCGGATTAGTGTTTGCCGCTTTGATTGTTTCGAAACCAGAACCTACTCCCATGATGATAAAAATCACCAGTAAGGGTATTATAAAAAACCAGACATTGATCTCAATTCTTACAGGGTAACCCGACAACCAACTGGAAGCTGCCAGATAAATGACCGGCACCGATATCAGGAAAGCAATCATTGCAACTTTAAAGTATGACGCAGAAAGAAGTCTGACCAGATTTGAAACAGAAGCTCCCAAAACTTTTCGAATACTGATCTCTTTTAAACGTGTATTCGCTTCGAATAAAGTCATTCCAAGAATACCAAGACAGGCAATAAAGATGGCCACACCTGAGAACAATGAAAATATTCTACTAAAGTGGATTTCAGATTTGTACTGCTGATCATAGTACTCATCCATAAGGAAATAGTTAAAGGATTTCTCCGGCCATACTTCTTTCCACGTCTTTTCTGCGATGGCGACGGCTTCACCAATCTTATCTCCCTTATTTAATTGCATCGAATAATAAACCATTTGTCCTTTGTTCCGATGAAGTCTGAAGATGGTCGGATAGATAGGACTTTTAACGGATTGATGCCGATAGTCTTCCACTATTCCAATGATCTTCCATTTATCCCATTTGTCCTCCTGAAAATAAATCTCCTTACCAATCGCTTCATCAACGGATTTAAATCCCAATTCATGGATAGTACTCTCAGTGACCACTAATGACATATCATTTTTATCCTCCCCACTGTCGTTCGTATAATTGCGACCCGTGATCAGTTTCAATCCAAAAAGTGGAATAAAATCATAATCTATATACATTACTTTGTATGGTATTTGTTTGTCTGGATCATCCATTGATCTCTTAGCAAGGTCCCGATAAGTAAAACCTATTGGCTCACCGGGAATTGCTGAAGACGTCGTCAGGTTGGAAATCAACTGGCTTTGCAAAAGCTTGTTCCTGAATACTTCATTTTTATCTTTTCGTAACGAATCCTCATGTCTGGAATAATTTGTAGGGTTATAGACCGTCAGGACCTGATCAAGATCTATATTTTTGTTGGCCTTCCTCATAAAATCCAACTGACCGTTGATGACCAGCAAAAAAGCCACCAATACAATCGACGCAACAAACTGGAATACCAGCAACGATTTTCGCAAAAAGGCACCCTGAACACTTCCAATTTTTCCTTTCAGAGAGAGTACCGGGTTAAATCTCAGTAAAAGCAATGCAGGATAAATACCGGCGATACAACTGCCTGCGAGAAATAACACGCCCGAAATGACCCACAGCCTTGAAATAGAATTGGTAACAGAAATAACTGGCACCCCTGTGAGAAGTTGGTAATATGGCAATACTCCGTATACAACTCCACACGCGGCAATGGATGCGAGAAAACTGATTAACACATATTGAATAAAAAATTGCAACATTAATTCTCTTTTCGAAGAACCAATCACTCTCCTGACGCTAACTTCTTTGATGCGTGAAATAAAACGGGAAGTCTCCAGATTGATGTAGTTGATCCACGCGATTAACAGAATAACAATGGCGGCTATTTCAAGAATATAAATAAGATTTATATCACCATTGCGCTTCAATTCGTCTTTATGATCAGAGTAAAGGTGAATATCATTAATAGATTGAAATACAAGCTGAGCTCCTTTAAACTCTGGATTTTCTTTGTGTTCCTTTTGCAAAGCATTATTGAGCCGCGATTGAAGATCCAAAACATTAGTTCCCTTTGCTATCGCAATGTAGGTCCACCATTGACGCTTCCAGTAATATTCTTTGTCAGGAACAAATGATCTTTCCAGTGGTAAAACAAGGTCAGCACTAAAGTGTGAGTTCTCGGGCGGATCCATCATAAGGCCTGTAACCGTAAGTAATCCATCTTTACTTTCAAGATCGGTTATTGTCTTGCCAATAGGATCTGAGGATCCAAACATCTTTTCCGCCAATCGCCTTGAGATGACAATTGAATTCGGATTCTTCAGACAACTGGTTTGATCTCCCTGAATCAACATTGAAGGAAAAACCTGAAAAAAGCCTGCCTCTGCAAAAAGGTAATTTCTTTCGTTAAAAATCTTATTCTCAGCCTCCAGCACCGGGCCT
>JANYDR010000654.1 GCA_025363495.1 Cyclobacteriaceae bacterium
TAGAAGCCTACCTTCTTTACCTGGAGGGAATGGAAGTAGTTGAAGTCATGAGTAAGTCAAGTCTTAGCCTGGGCCTTAATTAACGATGAAGCCATTCCTTAAAGATTTAGCGGAAAAGATCGTAGGACAATATTCCAAATTGGAGGAAGTAACACTTGTTTTTCCAAACCGTCGTGCGGCACTTTTTTTTAGAAAGTATCTGGCTGAAAGTCTCGTAAAGCCATCCTGGTCACCCAAATTATTAAGCCTCGAAGAGTTCTTTTCCGGTCTTTCCGATTTGCGCGAACCGGACAGACTTTCGCTAATATTCAGATTGTATAGAATCTATGGTGCTGTAATGAAACGGGATGAGCCGTTTGACAGATTTTATTTCTGGGGAGAAATGTTGTTGAGGGACTTTGATGAGGTTGATAAATATTTAATTGACGCCCCACTTCTTTTCAGGGACTTAAGTCAATTAAAAGAGCTTGATGAAACCTTTGATTATCTCACGGAAGAACAAAAGGATTTTTTACGACGCTTTTGGATTGGTTTTGATGAGAAGCCATCAGTGAATAAAGATGAGTTTCTGAAGGTGTGGAAGAAATTGCCCGAGGTCTATTCAAAATTTACAAAATCACTTAAGAAGGAAGGCTTAGGTTATGAAGGCATGATCCATCGGGATGTTGCTGAGAAATTCAAAAAAGCAGCAGATAAAAAAACCATTGAAGGAACTCTCATATTTGCTGGGTTCAATGCTCTCACAAAAGCAGAGGAATTGATGATCAGTTCTTTTGTTGAAGCCGGAGCAAAAGTGGAATGGGATACTGACTCATATTACGTAGATGACAAGCATCAGGAAGCCGGGCAGTTCATGCGACAGTATCAAAAGCATCCGGAGTTGGGAAAAACTTTTAGTCCCGCAATTCCTTCATATTTAAAAACAGAGAAAAACATTTATCTCACTGGAGTTCCTCAACGTATCGGGCAGGCAAAATTGGTAGGGCAGGAGCTTGATGGAAAGCTGTTAGAGGGTCTTGATCCCGAAAAAACAGTTATTGTATTGCCGGATGAATCAATGTTGCTTCCGGTGCTTCATTCGTTGCCGCCTGGATTCGAGAACATCAACGTGACAATGGGTTATCCCTTGCGGAATACACCGTTGTACAACCTTCTTGACTTGCTGTTGGAATTGCAGTTGCAGCGGAAGGGAGATTACTTCAGTCATCGCCAGGTGACTGCTATTCTTGGGCATGCTTATGTGCTGGCCATGGATGAAATAAATGCTCACCGCCTCCGCAAGGAGATCCTGGATACGAATCGTGTTTATATTCTTGCTTCGGATTTGCAGGTTGAACAGAGTATTCTTGCTGATATTTTCAAAATAGTTGAAGCACCCCAGGCTTCGGAATATTTGTTGCAAAATGTTCTGCGGATGGGGTCCAGCTTTTCTGACAAGCAAAGCTTTGACAGGGAATATGCATTCCATTTTCACCGGCACTTGTCACGACTTCAGGAGGTATTGAGCGATTCCACCAATCATCCCGATTGGAGAGGATTTCAAAAACTATTCCGGCAGGTGGTGCTTTCGCAAAAAATCCCTTTTACAGGTGAGCCATTGAAAGGTCTCCAGGTAATGGGTGTTTTGGAGACCCGTAATCTTGATTTTGAAAATGTATTTGTACTTTCTCTTAATGAGGGAATGCTGCCAGCCGCATCAAAGCAAGGTTCTTACATCCCACATAGTATCCGGCGGGCGTATGATCTGCCAACGTATGAGCATCAGGACGCTATTTATGCTTATCTGTTTTACCGGTTGCTGCAACGTGCAGAAAATGTTCATCTCTATTACAACACGGAGCCTGATATTTTGGGTGATGGGGAAATGAGTCGCTATGTTCAGCAGTTGGTTTATGAATCTGGTATGCCGATAAAGTCGTTTGTTCTTCATAATCCTATCGAGGTAAATACTCCAAAACCTGTCACGATACCAAAGACGCCGAATGTTCTTTTATTATTGAATAAATATCTGCCGGCAGGAGGAAAAGAATTGTCGCCTTCTGCACTTAACGATTATGTTGAATGCCGTCTTAAGTTTTATTTAAAGCACCTGGCACAACTTCGGGAACCTGATGAAGTGGAAGAAGATCTTGATGCGCGTGTCTTTGGTAATTTATTGCACAATATTATCAATTGGTTTTATGAAGATTTAAAGCCGAAGCGAAATGGAAAAATAGAGAAAGAAGATCTTATCAAACGGGACGTCAAAATCGATCAACTGATTGACAAGGCATTCCAAAAGCACTATCATTTGGATGTAGATAAACCTGTTGTATATGAAGGTCAGCGGGTAGTGGTCAAGGAAATTGTTCGTGAGTTTGTTAGTAAGATATTATCCATTGATGAAGTGTATGCTCCATTTACGATTGAAATATTGGAGGAGAAACGAAGTGCCTCAATTATATTGAATGATAATCTTACCGTTAACGTGAGCGGAAAAATAGATAGGGCCGACATAAAGGATGGAAGAGTTCGTATAATTGATTATAAAACAGGAAGTGATGAGTTGGATTTTGATTCCATTGAATCTCTTTTTAATGGAGAGATCAAGCGGAACAAAGCCGCTTTTCAGACAATTCTTTACGCATGGTTATATGACCGTAGCATGAATGAGTCAGGACCTGTGATTGGAATAAGCCAATTAACCCCTGGATTAATGAATCGGAAAAATCTCTTTGCGAAGGAATTTAGTTTTGGTCATGAGATGGGTAGAAGTAAGACATTGATCCGGGATGTTCGAAGTAATTTCCCCGAATTTGTAGAACGCCTTAAAAATCTGTTAAAAGAGTTGTATAATCCAGAAGTACCATTTGATCAAACTCAAAATACACGCAACTGTGAATTTTGTCCTTATAAAAGTATTTGTTATCGCAACTAATTTAAGATATGAAAATCATCGGCGGCATTATTGGTATATCGTTAACGATCCTGTTCCTTCTGTTAGTTGTAAGGTTAATTCTACCTGGTAAGAATGAGGATGATGACGGTAAGATGCCTAAAAAATGAGAGTTGAATTATGAGCTGCTTTTCAATTTAGGTTGAACGTCTGGTTTCCAATTTCTAATTTTCACTCACTGTTGATAAAATTCCACAATTTCCGCTCAGGAGGGTCTTAAAACAGCCATTCGTCCCCCGGATTCTACCGTTGGTCGGACGAATTTTAGGTCTTTTTTTGGCACACTTTTTCCAATACATGTAGCACACCGCAACAAGGTGAATTACATGCAACATTTAATAAAAATATTCGCTGGTATTATTTTAATAGCCTTGGCTGGAGCATGTTCTCCGTCATCTCAGATTACGGGCTCATGGAAGAACAATAACATACAAGTCCAGTATGACAATATTATGGTAGCAGGATTGACTCAGAACATCAATGCCAAGAGCACTATTGAGAATGATTTGAGAATGTCTTTAACAGCTAAGGGTGTAACTGTCGTAAAAAGTATGGATGCATTTCCGCCAAGCTATGCTAAAGATGTTTCAAAAGAAGATATGATGAATAAAATACGTCATCAGGGTGCAGATGCAATCTTGACCGTCACTCTTGTAGATAAGAAAAATGAATCGCGTTATATACCTGGCACTTATGGATACACTCCAATGCCAATGTATGGCAGGTTCTGGGGTTACTACAGTTATTGGGGACCAACAATGTATAGTCCTGGCTATTATTCACAGGATAAGGTTTATTATATGGAGACCAATGTCTACGATGCTAACACCGAAGAACTTGTTTGGTCTGCTGAATCTGAAACGTATAATCCTGAGAATATCAGCGGCTTCTCACAAGAGCTTGCAAATATTATTGCCAATAAGTTGGAGAAGGATGGAATTATAAGTGGGCAGAAATCTTCTGTACCCGATAAACATACCGTCACAAGAGTAAAATAGTAAACTTTAATAAGAAATTAAAACATATACAAAATGAAAACTGAAAACGTATTTTATACTGATGGACATGATGTAACTGTCACCAGTTCAATGCTTTACGTTAAGAAGAAGTGGTACGCTCTGAGCGGTATCACCAAACATAATTTTTCGATTCTTCCTCCTGATCGGGTGACATGTTTCGCCCTGCTGGTTCTCGGTGGGATTCTTGAATTGATCGGAGCTGCAAATCTTATCTCTGTTAATACGGTGTCTGATATCAATATATCTAATATGTGGTTTACTGCTAATCAATTGGCTATGGGAGTAGGGATATTTTTACTCCTCGTTGGCGCAATCTGGATGTGGTTTACAAAAGAACGTTATGCGGTAAGCATCACCACGGCAGAAGGTGAGAAGAATGTTGTGGTCAGTGAACATAAAGAATACATTACTCAGATTGTGCACGCTCTTAATGAGGCTTTTTTCGCCAGATTTGACGACTCGACCCCAGGACAGGTGAAGGCAAGAAAAAGAGATTTTATAGTCTCAGGACGATAACAACCACTTTTAATTTGTAATAGGCTGGTTCTGCAAAGATTCCAGCCTTTTATTTTGCTGAATACATTTCCCGCAGATTTCCGCAGATCGAATGCTCGCAGATTCTGCGGAACTATTGAAATTCCGCTAAAACGTGCGAGTTAAATCCGTGGAAATCTGTGGGAAATGTATTAACACTACCTTTATTCGATGGAGCTTGAACGATTCGCGGAACTTTCTAAAAATAAATCGGCGGAGAACAAAAAATTTCTCCAGAGTCTGAAGAAAAAGGACCCCCGTAAAGTTGATGATGCCTTCCATCAGCAGCATACAGAAGTGTTTGAAGAGATCAATTGCCTCGATTGTGCGAATTGTTGTAAGACCACAAGTCCGATTTTTTATCAAAATGACATCGAACGTTTGGCAAAATCTCTACGCATAAGACCTGGAGAATTCATTGATAAGTATTTGAAGATTGATCAGGACAAGGATTACGTGCTTACCTCATCACCTTGTCCATTTCTGGGACCGGAAAACTATTGTACCGTTTACGACGACCGCCCCAAGGCCTGCCGCGAGTATCCCCATACCAACCGCAAAAAGATGGTACAGATACTGGAACTGACCCATAAAAATACACTTGTATGCCCGGCGGTATTTGAAATGGTGGAAAGACTTAAGAAATTGTAAATTAATTCGGTGATTTGTTAATTCGACGATTGATGGGTAGTCTCATAAAAGAATTACCGAATCACTGTTGTCCGGGGAAATAAGGGAGAAGTTTCGTAAAAAACCTCTCCCAGCTATCTTTGATGTTACCACACATTCAAACCTAGCATGATCAAAAATACATTTTTTACCGGACAGCCTATTTTCACACAGCTGTTAAA
>JANYDR010000658.1 GCA_025363495.1 Cyclobacteriaceae bacterium
GCTGACTTGATTTTTTTCTCAAGAACAATACATCCGCCAGCCAACATGAGCAAGACTCCAGAGATATAAGCAAATATTACAAGACCGGGTATTGAGGAATGTTTTGGAGGTATTAGCATATAAGGAAAATCACCGTAGTAGATTGTCAGAAATCCCAAGATGGCGATAGAGATGCCAAAAGAAATCCGGCCCACTTTAGATAGGTTTCTCATAATGTTAGATGATTTTATTTATTGATCGATAATGAATATAGGAAATAGAGCCGGTCGATTTCTTTTATTGACGAATTTTGATTCTCAATCACACATTTTTAAAGGCTGTTTTAACCCGGAATAAGGTATAATTCCCGAGTGTAATGCGCATTGGTAATAAATTTCCGAGTAAGATATTTGATGGATATCTTGCCGCAGGCTTTCCCTGTTTTATCCTTAGATTTATTCATCTCTGTTTAATAAAAATGAAAACCCTCCACACCCTACTATTTTTTCTGTCAGTATGTCTACTCGTTCCAGCAGCCGGGCTTGCTGATCGTTATCCTAAAAACTTTAATATCGATATACTGCATTATCAATTTAAGCTGTGGCTCTCAGATAAAACCGACAGTCTGCGTGCTGAGGCTACGTTGATTGTGATCTTTAAAAAGGCAGGTCCTCAAGTAATGCGCCTGGATTTAATCAACTCTTTCGCTGGTGATCCTCAAGGCAAAGGCATGACAGTAACTGGTGTAACAAACGAAGGAAAATCACTTTCATTCTCCCATGCTTCGAATGCGTTGCTAATCAACACTCCTGATCTTGTTGCCGGCCAGCAATTGTCAATTACAATTTCTTATCGCGGGCTAGCGGCTGCGGGTCTTGCTATCAGGAAAACCCGAAACAATGACCGTTCATTTTTCAGTGACAATTGGCCTGACCTCGGACGTCACTGGCTTCCCTTGGTGGACCATCCGTATGATAAAGCAACGTGCGAATTTATAGTCAATGCTCCTTCCCATTACGAGGTGATATCAAATGGGTTGCTGCAAGAGGAATCACTGTTAATGGATGGAAACAAACTGACACACTGGAAACAAGCTGTCCCGATTGCACCCTGGCTTTTTGTATTGGGTGTTGCAGATTTTGCGGTCCAGTATGTTGATTACTTTGAAGGGAAATCTATCCAGACCTGGGTTTATCGCCAGGAGCGGGATGCGGGATTTTATGATTTCCAAACACCATCTAAAGAGGTACTGTCATTCTTCACTGATTACGTTGGCCCTTTCGCTTACGAAAAGCTGGCCAATATTCAATCCAATAATTCTACCGGTGGAATGGAAGCCGCATCCGCCATTATGTACAGTGAAAAATCTGTAACTGGGAAACGCGATGCGCGCTGGCAGACTGTCATCATTCACGAAATTGCACATCAGTGGTTTGGAGATGCTGTTACCGAGAGCGACTGGGACGATGTTTGGCTCAGTGAAGGTTTTGCAACCTATTTCACACTACTCTTCGCAGAACACAGCAAAGGGCGGGATGAATTTACAAATGGATTGAAATCCTCAAGGGAGCAAATCATTAAGTACCTTCAAAAAAACCAGGATTCACCGGTGGTGCACAATCAATTAAGCGATATGTCGAAAGTGACAAGCGCACTCACGTACCAGAAAGGTGCTTGGGTATTGCATATGCTGAGAGATAGGATGGGTGAAACGAATTTCAAAAAAGGAATTCAATCCTATTACAAAAAGTATTTTAATGCAAACGCCTCCACTACCGATTTTAGATCTGAGATGGAAAAGGCTTCAGGATTGGATCTTAAAAGTTTTCTCTCTCAGTGGCTATATCAAGAGGGCATGCCAAAGCTAAAAGGAACCTGGTCCTGGGATGGTGTAAAAAAAGAACTGAAGGTTAATCTGGAGCAAACTCAATCCAATTCATTTTTGCTTCCATTGGAAATAGAGGTCACTTACAATGGGAAACAAGACCCTGAAATAAAAAAAGTAGAGATGAATAAGAAGCAATGGGAGTTTTCATTCCCACTTCAAACGATGCCACTTTCAGTTGTAATCGATCCAAGAACAGTACTATTGGCGGAATTTGACTTTCAGCAAAAATGAATTCAAGCTATTCAATAATTACCCGCTTTAAATAACAAGCTATGGTGCGACGCTTCCAGCGCGTGCCGGTGCGAACTCGTTCGACGTCGATAAACATTGATCTTCTAATGAACAAGAGACTTTACTTTATGT
>JANYDR010000673.1 GCA_025363495.1 Cyclobacteriaceae bacterium
CACCTGCCCCAAATGATAACTAAGATGTGCAGAAAGATGTATTAGAAAAAAGCCTGTGGTCATAGGATAGCCAAGCACTTCAGTCGGATAATCTGATTCGAGTTCTTTTTCTGTTAGTGTGGGTAATGTAGTTTCAATTGCCTTTTTGGCGAGGGCAATTTCTTTTAACAATCCCTCGCGTGGTATATTTTTAGCGGCGAATTCATTGTCCCTGTTTCTTATATAACCTGATTTACCAGGACTCCACCAACATAATTCTGTAAGTTCCCGCAAAGGTGGAGACATAAATTTCCGGCTGAATTTTTTATATCTTTTTCGATTTTCCAGATGGGTTCTTCCGATGGATATAGCAATAATTCCGCTTCCAGTTTATTAAGGTCTCGGATAAATACGATCTGCAATGATTCAGTCAATAAATTTTTCATCGGATAATATCTTTTTCTATGTTCTTAATTTTTTCGTCGAGATGTTTCATAGCCAGCTCAACATTTTTGGGTTCCGTTAATCGCGTGCTGACGCTGATGTAGAATTTTATCTTCGGTTCCGTGCCGGAGGGACGCACGGATATCTTAGAACCTTCCCATGTAATGAATTGAAGTACATCTGACTTCGGTAGCTGGATAGGCTTGATGTGACCATTAAGAAGGTTCTTTTCTTCGCTGGTTAAGTAATCAAAAATTTTAATGACCTTTTGTCCGGCAATCACATGAGGAGGATTGTTCCTGAATTCATCCATCATGTATTTGATTTGCTGTTCTCCTTCCGCGCCCTTTTTTACGACATTGACAAGTCCTTCTTTGTAAAGACCATATTCAGCATAGACCTGCGACAACCACGTGTAAAGAGTTTTACCTTCATCTCTTGCCGCCGCTGCCATGGCTGCAAAAAAAGCACATGCTGAAACAGCATCTTTATCGCGCACAAAATCTCCCACCATGTACCCGTAACTTTCCTCGCCGGCAACGATGAATTTCTTTTTTCCTTCATTATCGCGGATTAGTTCAGCGATGTATTTAAATCCCGTTAAGGTATTTATACATTCAATTCCGATCTGCTCGGCCATCTTATCGATTAGATCAGTCGTAACGATTGTCTTAACGATGTAAGAATTTCCCGTGGTTTTGAGGTTCTTCAGGATAAACCATGCCATGAGGGCAAGTGCCTGATTTCCATTTAGTAAAAAGAATTCACCGGAATCATTTTTTATTCCTATGCCTACACGATCGGTATCCGGATCAGTCGCCATAACTAGATCAGCATTAATTGCTTTTGCCTTCTTTAGGGCAAGATCCATGGCGGCCTTTTCTTCCGGATTCGGAGAGGGTATGGTAGGGAAATTGCCATCCGGAACGCGCTGCTCTTCAACAATATTTATATTTTTGAAGCCTAATCTCTTCAAACATTCGGGCACCATTGTGATACCGGCTCCGTGAAGACTGGAGTAAACAATAGAAATATCACTTTGCTTCTTTATGCTTTCCTGGCGAGGGATCAATTTCAATACCTCTTTATAATATGCTTCTTCAGGCTCTGATCCGATTGATTTTATTCTTGATTTATCCGGAGTGAATTTTATCTGGTCAAAGCTTGTGAGAGCACTGACTTCCTTCATCACATTTACATCATGCGGAGGTACAAGCTGCGCGCCATCTGTCCAGTATGCTTTATATCCGTTATATTCTTTTGGATTGTGAGATGCAGTGATCACCACTCCGGATTGACATTTTAGATATCGGATTGCATAAGAAAGCATTGGTGTAGGCCTGAGCTCAGGGAACAAGTGAACCGTAATGCCATTTGCTGAAAACACATTTGCTGTAACTTCAGCAAAGTACCGGCTGTTATTACGACTATCGTGAGCAATTGCGACCTGTATTGGTTGATTGGGAAAGGATTTAAGTAAGTAGTTTGCTAAACCCTGGGTTGCAAATCCAATTGTATATTGGTTGATACAATTTGAACCAACTCCCATGATTCCACGAAGTCCACCTGTCCCAAATTCAAGACTTCTGTAAAAGCTATCAATTAATTTTTTCTTGTCAGTGCTTTCGAGCAGGGCATTGATCTGCTTTTTTGATTCTTCGTCAATATTGCTGCTAAGCCATTGCTTTGCGGTGGCAGTGGCTGCGGAAAGTAAGTCGATCATAATCTTGGAAATGAAAAAAAATGAAAGAATTAAAAATGAAAGAATTAAAGATTGCCTCGTAAATCCTGTTCCCGTTCTATGGATTCGAACAGCGCTTTAAAATTACCTTTGCCAAACGATTTTGCTCCATTGCGTTCGATAATTTCAAAAAAGAGCGTTGGTCTATCCTGAACTGGTTTGGAGAATATCTGAAGAAGATATCCCTCTTCATCCCGGTCGATTAGAATGTTTTGTTTCTTAAGCTCTTTCCAATCTTCGTTGATTTTTCCTACACGTTTCATTACATCATCATAATAGGAGTCAGGCACGTGCAGGAATTCAATACCTCTTTTCCGAAGTTCGGATACAGTTTCAATTATATCATCGGTAGCGATTGCGATATGCTGGACACCAGGACTCTTATAAAAATCAAGATACTCTTCGATTTGTGACTTCTTCTTTCCTTCAGCAGGCTCGTTAATAGGAAACTTAATATATCCATTTCCGTTCGAAACAACTTTTGACATGAGTGAACTGTATTCCGTTGAGATATCACTGTCGTCAAATGTTATTAGCAAACTAAACCCCATTACTTTTTCATAGAAGTCCACCCAGTAATTCATCTTTCCCAACTCAACGTTCCCAACACAATGATCGATGTGCTTTAGTCCAACGGATGTAGCGTTAAATGTCTTATCTACTGGCCTGTATCCCGGAAGGAAAGCTCCTTTATAATTTTTTCTTTCAACGAACGTATGAATCGTTTCACCGTACGTGTGAATGGCAGAGATAACGACTTCTCCAAATTCATCGCGCATTGTTTGAGGTGCGAATGCAGGATGCGCTCCCCGTACAACAGTCTCATTAAATGATCTTGTTGCGTCATCTACCCATAATGCCAAGACTTTTACGCCATCACCATGCTTTCTTAC
>JANYDR010000003.1 GCA_025363495.1 Cyclobacteriaceae bacterium
AGCGATTGACGCGAGTGGCAATGCCAGTGGAGCAACACCCTATGAAGTCTCCTTTGTGGTGACTGATAAAAATGGATTTGTGCTTCAGTCAGTTTATCCCAACCCATCTTCTGATAAATTTTATTTTAAATTTTTACTTGCAGGTCCAACCTTGCCGGATGATTTTCAACTTACTCTTTATTCTTACACAGGCTCGGTGATCAGGAGCTTTGGAAGTGAGTTGCTTAAAATTTTGCACGTTGGTACAAATGAGATTTCATTAAGTACGTCTGAGGCAACCAATACCCTTCCTGATGGAATTTATTTATTCCGTATCACGACGTCGATCGGTGGGAGGCAGTTTGTTAAAAGTGGGAAGTTGATGATAGTCGGGAGTAATCGGTAAGCAGTAATCTGTAATCAGTGATCGGTAGGTCTCGTTAGGTGAATACTTTATCAACTAAGATAATTCTACCGATTACTGAATACCGACCACCGATTACTCTTTACTCGGCAAAGTTCTCCGGAAGATTTTATAAATAGCATCTCCCTTTTTTAATGAGACCAATTCCTGCTCATTAAAATAACTGAGATCTTTTCTATCAACGAACTTCACAAAACTCTCATCTACTTTTCCGGTTTTGTCGGTGACATTTGAAAGTTTTAGTGCAAGGTGTTTGCCAAGAAAAGCATAAGCCGCAAGCCGTTTGCTTTTGCCATAGTCATGGCCTTCATCTATAAAATGCGCATTCTCAATAAGAGATTCCTTGCCATATAGTTTGTAAATACTCTTTGCAAACGGAAATTCTACTGCGGGTGTATTCTTTGTCCAATCCTTTCCGTCAGAGATCAATAGCATAGGCCGGGGCGCCGCGAGACAAGCGATTTCAGCATTACTATAAACTTTGTTACCGTCACGATGTACCGGCATGCCGCTTTCGCAAAAGCATCCACCGAAGAAATCAGAAGCAACCATTACTACTGGAACTGACACCTTAATACGATCATCCAACGCAGTTAGCATAAATGTTTGCGTGCCACCGCCTGAAGCACCAGTAACAGCAATGCGATTGGGGTCGGCTTCGGGAAGTGTTAGCATAAAATCTACAATGCGAATGCTGTTCCATGTTTGAAAAAGAAGAGACCTTGCGGATTCGTGTTCTTGTTGAATACTTTCTCCGTATCCAACCATATCATACGAGAAGACAACAGCACCCATCTTTGCAAAAGTGGCACACCGGCTTTGCATATCGTTTCTAAAACGGCCGTAATCCTCAGGTTGGTCCCAATGACCGTGAGGGCAGAGAATTATAGCAAGTGATTTATTTAAAAGTGTTCCCGATGGTTTGTAAAGATTTCCAGTAACATAAAAGCCTGGCAGACTTTCAAAGACTACAGCCTCAACAGTATATCCATCCAGTTGCTTTTTATTACGCGATTTTGGATTCAGTGGTGTTTTGGTTGGAAATACTTCCAATTCCATTCCCCGGCGCAGTTGCTTCCGAATACTGTCGGCATGCTTTTCCCAATCATTTTTCGTGTGAAGAGTGGTCAGTAGCTTCTTCAATTTATCAGCGCCTTCTTTTTCAGTATAGTAATGACCCTGGCAAAGATTGGTGTTTTGTGCTGAGGTTGTGATGCCTGATAATCCAATAAAGATTACTAATAATGTTTTAAAGAAGTAATTCATAGGAGATCTGTTTGGGTCATACTATTTACAATGAAAACTGATAAAATAAAAGGAAAATCTATTGTTGGTTGATCGTTGCTAGTCATATTTGCCAAGTTATATTTCATTGTCTGGCGTCGGTGTTTTCCACCGTCTAAGAGAGATTGATTTTGATTGACAACTCTTGGACCCCAAAGACAAGGATTAATGACTTCGTCATTGCTGCTCGAACCTTTGCCACGGATGCCACGGACTTTGCAGAAAATTACTTTTAATGGAAAAGATCCGATAGTTATCGGATTTCACAGATTAGTGCAGCTTCGCTGCTAATCAGTGGCAATTTAATCGCTCGCAGAGATTTTAAATTTCTTTATCCGCAAAAATCTGTTCAATCTGGTACGCCAGGAGGCGCGTGTTTATATAAATTACCTAATGGATGAGAGAGCCATGTAACCAAATTTGTCGTTCGGGTTAAAGTACCTCTGAGGTATGGGGAAGTAATGAACCATACTAAGTTTAGAGGTTAGGGTC
>JANYDR010000004.1 GCA_025363495.1 Cyclobacteriaceae bacterium
TCATAAAAGAAATCTGGCTGTGAGTAAATACCTTCCGTTCTTTCTTGAGCGCTGTCTGGAAGACGAAGCCCATTTTTATACAGGTGGTCCAGAAATTTCAATTCAGTAGAAGAATTCTTGTCATACTTTTTTATTAGGGATTGATAGTGAGAATCATAATCGATCTGCTCGTTCTTGAGGCCATACTCAATTTTTGCTTGTTGCATCATGGTAAGGGCTTCTTTGATTTCGAACCGATCAATATCTAAGTGGTCTCGCTGATTGTAGTAACTCAATAGATCATCATAAGAGGCGGGGTCTTTATAAGTTTCTTCGCTGAATCGACAAATCTCTGTGGCCTTCGAAATGATTCGTTGAAAAGCTCCATGCTCATCCACAATCTGCGAAAGAATGCCAAGACTACCTTGTGCAGCTTCATAGATGAAAATATTGGGGTTATCGGAGTCCCCCATCAGTGTGACGCCCAATTCCCTTGGCTCGATTTGGTAGATCACTTCAATTGCTCTCTTAAGCGCATACTGTAATGTCACAACTCCATTGTAACCTAGCTTCAGTGATTTGATCGGCTGGAGATAAAGCGCATCTGCCGTATCCCATGTATAAATCTGGACATCAAAGGTTGGCTCTGCTTCTGGGTTTGGCTCCTCAGTCATGGATTTCCAAAAACCCGAGGTTTTTCCAATCCTAAATCCTTTTTGACGTGTATTTCGCCAGCCATTGTTCACCTGGACGAGTTTGGCAGCGGGTATATATTGGATGTTTAATAAGTTGTCATTGTCGTTTTTCAAAATAGCTTTCTTGATAGTTTGCAATCCTCCTGGCACGCTAAAGAAAGTTTCAATGTCAAAACCTTGTGAGGACCTTTCCTCTTCCTCACATGAAATGCGGTCTTTCATTTCTGCTCGCGTTTCACTTAGTTCCAACAGATGGGCATAGATCTTTCTTGTGTCGTCGCTTGACAACATCTCTTTGGAGAAGGGACATTGTTCTTGATCAAATTCTGCGCCCTCTAGGAAATACCCAGACTTAATACTCACTTTGGCTCTTCTTAGTTCATTCTCCAAGTCTGCCTTGATCATTTGCACGATGCTATACTTCTGAGCGCTATGGTAAATGATATTTCTTGGGCCAAATTCCCGAAGTGCAATAAAGCGCGGCCTTGAAACGTACTCTCCAACTTCGTTTTGCAGAAAAGTTCTGATCGGTAATCGTGTGAAGTTATAGCCTGGCAGAAATCCCTCCGAAGCCAAATAACGGTAGGGATAGAATTCGGACAAAGCATTAACACTTCTTCCTGTTTCGCATTTCAATAGGTCAATTTGAACAGTAGCTTGCCGTTGCATCCGCTGAAAATCCTTAAACTCCTTACTCAATGCAGTATAGGTACCAGATTCAATTTTTTGAGTGGCTAAGGTTCTCATGGATAACGCTGAGAAGTACAAGGTTCTCCATCTTTCAATGGCATCATCTAGTGCACCTTTAAATCCATTGATTTGCTTGTCAATCCATTGATCTCGATACCAAAACTTTGAAGTCAATCCGGCTTCAAAATCTTTAACCATGCTGTTAAATGTATTTTTGACTTTCACTTTCAGGCTATCCGAGAGCTTGAGTTTTAACTCAACTTCGCTTTTTAATGGAAGCCTGGACTTTGTTGAATCCAACAAATTGAAAATACTTTCATTTAGTTCATCCAATGCTATCTCAGAAAGAATTAATGAATAGAGATGAGTTTTCAGCAATTCGTTGTTAGCCAGGTCTAATCTTGGGGGAGCGACATTTCCTGAGACCATATCAATGGCCTTCTTAAAATAATTTTTATCATGTGCCGAATATGATCCACAATATGTGTAGATCAATGCTGATTGACCGCTTCGACCAGCACGACCACTACGTTGGGCGTAGTTTGCGGGGTTAGGCGGAACATTCCGCATGTGAACGACATCCAAACTCGAAATATCAATTCCCAGTTCCATAGTCGGCGAACAAAACAAAGCACTGATTTCACCTTCCCTGAATTTATCTTCCCGATCCTGCCTAACAGAAGGATCAGTAATTTGACCAGTATGATCGGCCGCTCTGTATTTCTTTAGTTTTTTGAAATCTGTCTCGTAAACAGACTTAAAGAATGTATTTGCCCGCTTTGCACCCTCCTTGTACGACGGGTTTTTTATTGTGTCAATATCTATTGTTACTCCATCTCCCTTTGCCCATTGGACGTAGTCAATGTTTAATTGGTATACAAACGTGTCCTCTTTATTTTCATCCTTTGTTTTCTCTTGATTTAAATATCCGGCCTTGCTCAGTTTATCGAAAATCTCCGCCGCAAATGTTTTGTAGCTCTCACCCTTTAAATCCTTGTTATAAATAGACCGATAAACTCTCTTCAGGTACTTACCGATGGCACTGTTGCTACCTGCGCTATCAGTGAAAAAGCGGAAAGAGCGAGGAAGCGTTACTAAACGAATATACCCAGCTTCGCGAGGTTTACTATTTGACTTATAGTTCCAGGGGTCAGCCAACTTTTGATTTATGAGAGTAACGTTGTTCTCTATCCTCTGACCAGTAAGATAGTCCTCACATCGGATGGCATACTGTTTTCGAAAATAATCCAAAATCTGTTGGATGAAATCCAGTCGAATTCCGGGCTCGAGGTCTTTTATTAGAGTTACACCCCTCCATAACGCTTCATCTTTGCAAGACTCTTCTAGGTAGCTGTATCTAACCTTTAATAGTCCACATTGCTCAAGGTTAGGGAGAACAACACGCCAGCTTCTTCGCAAATCTTCCAATACCTGATACACAAGAAAGTCTTTAAATGCCTTTTCGTTTTCCCTTTTTGGGCCCGGAAATTCAGAAGGGCTTATTGCTATTTCTTGTTGACTTAATCCAAGGGCCGTAAACACAGCATTGCCAATTTGCTCAAATGTCAATAGATGATCCTTGGCATTATCTACTGCATGATAGATCGCTGAACGAATCTTAACTGTATCAATAAAATCATTAAAATGTCCTGCCTGGAGGGCTGCATCCTGTCGATTATCGGTAAACGAAAGCACCTTTTGTTTCTTGAATTCATAACCGCTAAGTGCAAGCTGCTTGAGAATAGCGAAAGTCAGCGTTGTGGTGGCCGTACTTCGACCCTCACTACCTAACCTCGTCAATTTAGTTCCATCATTCGTTTTGGCGTCATAAAATGAACCACTTGTGGGATCAAAGAGTAATTTGTATGGCATAAACCACCCTTCTTTTGTGTACAGTCCGGGCTGATCAGAGCAATGCCCAAACTCATCAAACCATATTTTTTGGGGAACTCTTTTCTGTATCTTTCTCTCATAGCCAGTCACAGCTCCGTTTGCATTTCTTTTCAGCCACGCCTCAGGAAGATTTTCCATGTCTTCAATTGGATTCCACACAGAAGTATCTGTCAATAAGTAACCTCGTTCCGTACCATCCATCTGTTCATCCTCTGAAGATGTCCAGTCAGAAAACTCTCTGGGAATAAGTTGTTGATCATTCACACTCTTCGTGACGCAAACGAATTCAGCGCCACTCTCGCGGCTGAAAACGATAGGATAAATCGGTTTTCTTCTGTTTTCGTCAACAGTAATAAAGGAACCAGGTTCCAGCGTAATTGTTCGATCATTAATGTCGTCAAGGGTGAGGTAGACAGAACCCGTTTGGGCAATGAATTGATGAATCTTAAATGGGAGAATAGCTTTGGATCCCTCTGGTTTCCCAACATTGTAAGCGCTTAGCCAATCAAGAGCTTGCATAATCATCTTTTGGGCTTCTTCCTTGCTGATTCCAGCGTCCTGAGACAGGGCATCTGAAATCTCATCCAAGGTCTTCGGTTTATTTCGGATGAGAATCTCTTCTTTTTCTGTGACTGCAACCCGCTGTTCGATCCACTGAATCAGGAAATTATTTTTTATGAACTCCTCATTAACTTCACTTTGGTCTTTTCTTAAAGGCTGAAGCAGTTCCTGTCTTGTTACCTGCCTAGTCCCTAAAGAACGAATTATTGTCTCGTTAACAATTTGATTTTCAGAAAACTGAGAGCCAAAAAAAGTAGTAGCAACCTTAGCGATAACCTCCCTTTGCTCTTTCAGAGTCCCTCCAGACACCATCGTTGCCGAAGTGCCAATGCACTTTACGGCGTTTTTGGACTGTGCCTTTATCCGACGTATTAATAAAGCAACGTCAGAACCTTGTCGACCCCTAAAGGTGTGCATTTCATCAAATGCCAGGAATCTAAGGTTCTCGTAAATTGAGTTTTTCAAAGTTGCTTCTTTTGACCTTGTCAAGATCAGCTCAAGCATCATGTAGTTAGTCAACAAGATATCTGGAATCTCCTCCAAAATAGATTGCCTTTGTTCCGCCTTTTCCTGTCCTGTGTATTGACCAAATGAATATGGAAATTTCCCGCCTGTTGTTTTTTCATAATAAGCTTCATAGCTCTTTAACTCGTTGAATTGCGAGTTGATAAGAGCGTTCATGGGATATACAATTATTGCTTTGACCCCACGTGGCAGGTTGGTATTCTTCGCTAGGAAATTAAAAACAGTCCCTATGAATGTCAGACTTTTTCCTGAACCCGTACCGGACGTGACAACAAAATCTTTGCCCTCGGCTCCCAATCTAAGAGCCTTGACCTGGTGCGCATAGAGTTTATAGTCCTTAAAAACATTTTGAAGGTCAGGATGGATTACTCCTTCCTTGATCAAATCCCTTATTGATTCGGTTGTGTCGAAGGCTGGGTTAAACTGGATTAATGGTTCTTCCCAGAGCTTACCTTCTGCAATAGCGCCACTAACAGTTTGTTTGATTCTGTCATCCTTTATATTGATGAAACTTTCAATATAGTCTTGATACTGCCTTAGAATCTGATCATGTAATTTTAGGGTGTTCATACTTACCTAAGCTTTTGATTGTGATTCAGTTGATCCAATATTTCGTTTAAACAAGGCATTCAAATTTTCTTTCACCACTTCGTACTCTGGTAGTTGTGCCTCGGGTATTTGATGTCCAAGACTATTCTTCCATGAAGCTTTCAGTTTCTTATCATTGTCATCATTGATAAACTGGTCAATTCCGGTAAACGTATGTCCCTTGAATTTCATCTTTTCATGAAAAGCTTCCGCGATTTTAGGCCAGTTCAATTCCTTTAAGTTATTAGACAAGTACCAGATATCATAGTAATCCCGTGGTGCTGTATATGAACGTTGAATTAGTGATCTCAATTTTTCAGAAAGCATTTCCTCAATCACGTAACATGGTATTGCATTTGGATTGATGGCTACCTGGTCAGAATAGGAGTGAATCAGCTTTCTTTCGGTTTGTGGGAAAATCAGTTTTTCATACAACGTCACTTCTATTTTGATCTTTGTATGCCATCTCGCAGGCGGCGGGGGTGTCTCGTTCTTGGGATGATCTGAACCCCAAAATTTAATCACGGCTTCATAACCTGTGAGTTTATCCTTGAACATCAGCGGTGTCAGCGACTCTATGTGAGAGAGGATACCCGCATTCTCCTTTACGTGCCAGCATATATAGTCTAAGTGGCTTTGCTTCAATTCAAAAGCTGAGTTCTTAGAAGTAAAATCAAGGTCCTCAGAAAAGCGATAATCAGGAAACCAGCACTTCTTTAAACAGGTACCTCCTTTAAAAATCAATACTTCCCTAAGCTTAGCTTCAGAATATATCGCACCCAGGAAATGACCAAGCGCCCAATCCTTGTCGATGGTGCTTTTCAAAACTCCTTTCTGTTCTGCGATCGTAATTATCTCTTTCTGTAGGATCATCAGTATTGTTTGTTCATTATGTCCAAAATATCCTCACGGCTGATGTTTAGTCTCATCCGCCATCTGTTCACAAATTCTCCCTCATCCCGACCTGCCGGATCAAACAAATTATATTTTTTATTTACTTCTTTTTGAGCAAAGTCAATAAACTGTTTTAGTTCTTCCGGTTTCCTAATTTCGGCCAGCAATCCAATTCTTTTTATTGCCGCTTTATTACCAACGGCCTTACAATATTCAATCAGCTTTGATGAATTGAGATTGGCGTGATTGAAAGCCCGAAGTAGTTCTGCGTAACCTCCGGAATACTCCGGGAGATCAAAACAGTCAACGATGGTTTTTTCCAGGTCCGTCATGGCGTACTGGTTATTTCCAAAACCTTCTTTCACAATTCCTGTTCTTTTTGTCTTTCCAATTTTTACGAACTGGTACTTTGTGCCAAAAACTGTTTTGGTTGGCTTGGGTTTCGTGGTCTGAATAAAGACAGTATTCGGAAATTGCTCCGTAAGACCGTGCTTGTTTAAAGCAGACCAATAGGCAACAGCGCCGTCATCCACTAGGAAACAGCCGATTACATTTTCATCGCGGAAATTGGCCCGGCAAAATTTGCCACGCTCGATCCGGGAGAGTATTTTTTTATGGACAAGGTTCTCTACCAGCTCACTGGTATTGTCGAATCTTTTCCCGACTACTTTTTTTAATGCGTCCAGTGAAAAGATGTTCAATTCATGATCATCCAGCATCAGCAGGAGATCAATCTGGGGCTGTGTAAGGTTGGCAGATAAATAGGTGCTTCTCGCCATTACTTTTTGATATACGATAAACCCTAAATAATGGGGTCTATCTCGTGTCAAAAGGTAATAAAAAGTCCTATTTTATACAAACAACCTTTAGAAGAGCGGATTAGGGCGATTTCCTCGATTCCTTACGCAACCCAGCAAAGAATTCTTCTACAGTCATTTTGTGGATCGACAGCAGCCTGATCAGGCTCTTAAGGGTAAGATTGGTCTTACCCTTTTCAATACGCCAATACTGCACTCTTGGAATATCATGATCGAAAGCAAAGTCCTCGTGACTCGTATAGCCTTTCTTCTTTCTCAGTTCCATGAGCTTTAATCCTACTCGTTCCTGGAGATCTTTTAAGGCTTCCTCTTCTTTCACAGAAGCCAAATTGGAGGCTATTTTACCTAAATGTTACCTCTTATAAGATGGGCTGCTTTTGGGTCCTGATTCTAGAAAAGGGTCTTTGAATCGAAGAACCTGATTTCTCTCGAACGGTATTTGTAAAGTTTTTTCTCAATGTGCCTTACCTTCTGCAAAATCTTTCCATCATTCAGTCCAGAGAGATGCAGCCCAATGGCGAGCTTCCTTTTGTTCCAGTTGAGATCGCTTATCAAGTGATTATCGGAGTCTGAAAAAGAAAAGCCATAAATAACTAACCGGTCGTTGGAATCTCTAAAGGCACTACGGCAAAATGAGAGGTACTTATTTCTGGATATGGTTTCCTCTTTTAATGAAGCTCGCCCTTCGGAAACAAATATCGGAAGATTACCGAGGCGAACTCGTAATCTTATTAAATCAAGTAGCTCTTCCGTCTTACTTCCCCGTCTGATTTTGATTGTCATTTCCTGTTCTTTGTAAAGAAAAAGGGCTCCGTGGAGATAGTAGATATTTCTAAAACCGTTTATAGTCTCGTCTGTAAATCTTAAATTGATTCCATCTGCCCTGAAAAAATCCTGAAAGCGCCTGATTATCTTGTCCCGTCTGAAGCGGTCCATTGTGGTTAGAATCACATGGTACAGAAAAGTATCATAGTTAGTCGTGTAAATGTTTTCAAACCAATCGAGACCTTGAGATAGATTAATAATGGTCCTTGGATCGATCAGTGAATAGTTTGGATGAAGATCTTTTATTGAACTTAGCAGGCCGCTCTTAAGTTGTTGCAGGGCCTTTTCAATTTCCTCGACCTTATGCCCAAAAATGGTGTTGACCTCCAAAGCATCGGAAAGCTTGTTTTGAATGCCCTCAAAATTGGTGGAGTTGAATTTCTTAAATATGGATTGCTCTTCCGAATCCAGGTAGGTCTGGAACCTTTCAAACAGGGAGCGGTAGTTGAGGGCTGGGTTGATATTTATTGAAAAGCCGTTCCCCAGGAAAATATCAGCGCCTTTGAAAGTATCCTGAATCTCGCTCCAGTGGTAAATCTTAATGTCGGCAACGGTTCTCATCGCTACAATTCATTCATTTTTTGTTCCAACCTTTCCTTCAGTTGATCAATGAAGTTCGTCTGGCCGCTTTTCCTGATGCCTATTTCCGAGAAGTGTCTGTAAAAATTTCCAAGACTTACATTGAATAAGCTCTCAAACAAATTGGCGATTTGCTTAATTTCCGCTTTGCCGTTATTGAATGCCTCAACGGCATGTAAGGCATAAATAAGTTCAACCAGGTAGGCTTTCTTCGCAGTCCATGTAAGAGGAGAATTCCCAATTGGATCCGGGCTTAAATTCTTGATCAATACATCTAGGTGCTCCTTAATCATTTGGTTGGCAAGGATCACGGCCAGAATACTATCGTGACCTGTGGAGAAGCGTGAGTCGATGTCTGGAGCAAGCAGGGCACTTTTCCTTGGTACAAAATACACTTCGTCTAAGTCTGTCGAACCGGAAAGACAGTATGCATAAAACTCCTTATGAGTCATCAAATATTTCCTCAATTGCTCGATTTCATGGAAGTAGTAGGCCTTAAGGCAGGAAATGTCACCCAACGGCTCACCAATTTTTAGCGTGAGTAGTTTTTCGTAATAATAATACTGACTTGAAAGGACTGGCTTAAGTTCCTTGAAGAATTCGACTTCCTCAGATTTACTATGGAATTTGTATTGATAGACAAATGCCTTCAATTCATCAAGACTGTACTTAATGGCAGCCAGTGACTTGCTGGCCCGTGAAGGAATCTCTTTGTTCTCCTGAGCAATGCCCTCCAATTTCAATCTCAGGTCGTCCTGAAGTTGTGTTGAGAATGTCTTTATGTCTATGGTTTTCATAACCTGCTTATTAATTCAACTTTGCTTCGATGATTTGCTGTATATCCCTTTTGATCCTGAAATAATTCTGTTCGATGTCGTAATGGCTAATCTTGCGAATGGC
>JANYDR010000035.1 GCA_025363495.1 Cyclobacteriaceae bacterium
GACCTGATCTTGTGTGATTTTAAGCTGGGTGACACGAATGGAAATGCCTTATTAAAAGAGATCAAGGATCATTACCACGATATTCCTGTAATTATTATCACTGGTTATGCCGATATTAAAATAGCAGTGGAAGTAATGAAATTAGGCGCTTACGATTACGTGATCAAGCCCCTCATCCCGGACGAGATTTTATTGACTATTCGTAAAGCATTGGCAGGTGTTGCGAAAGACGACTCAATTCCTGCGGAAAGACCCCCGGTGCAGGTAAAGGATAGACCAGGGACTACTATTTCAGGACAATATATTTTTGGAGACAGCACGGTATTCAAAAGCCTTCTTGAGCAGATCAACCGAGTAGCTCCAACTAACTATAGCGTCATTATATATGGTGAGACCGGAAGCGGAAAAGAGGCGATAGCCCAGGAGATACATAAACGCAGCGCCCGTAAGCAAAAGCCTTTTGTTGCTATTGACTGCGGAGCTCTATCAAAAGAATTAGCGGGCAGTGAGTTGTTCGGTCATGAAAAGGGTGCCTTCACAGGCGCCCAGATGCAAAAGATAGGAAACTTCGAGCTTGCAAATGGCGGAACAATTTTCCTTGATGAGATAGCCAATTTACCCTACGATGTTCAGGTTTCTTTATTGCGTGTAGTGCAAGAGAGAAAAATGCGCAGGGTGGGAGGAACAAAAGATATTGATCTTGATGTACGTATTATCGTAGCGAGCAACGAATTGTTGTGGGACAATACCCGTCAGAATAAGATGCGTTTCCGTGAGGACCTTTACCATCGCTTTAATGAATTTACCATTACTGTGCCTCCGCTGCGGGAAAGAAAAGATGATATCAGGATTTTCGCACAACACTTTTTGAACCTGACAAATAACGAGCTTGGCAAGAATGTAAAGGGATTTACTCCTGAAGTAGATGAAATTTTTAAGAATTACATCTGGTATGGTAACCTTCGTGAGTTAAAGAATGTAATAAAACGTGTAGTGCTGCTAACGGATACGGAATACATTGAGGCCCGGTCACTGCCATTTGAGATTTCTAATTTTTCCAAGTTGCTTTTCCAAAGTGAACCAACGTCACTGCCGGAAAGATTAACAGATCATGCTATAACGGGTTATACCCCACCCGTATCGCAAGGATTGCCATCGAGTGTAACAGAGACGATTAAAGGTGCAAGTCTTGATGCCGAATATGAGCTGATACTAAAGGTCTTAAAAGAAGTAAAATTTAATAAGACAAAAGCGGCTAAGATGCTGAATATTGACAGAAAAACACTTTACAACAAGTTGGATGAATATAAGCTGTTGAGTGGAAAATAAATAGATTGTATTGAATGTCTTTAACGGAAGAATCAATGGATATTAATAGTCAGAAAGGAATTATTAATTCGGATGACGATGCTTTGCTACAGAGCATCTATGATTTTTTTCCGGGCTTGGTCTACGTCTATGATCTTGATAAGAAACAGTTACGATATATTAATAAAAAAATAACCGAATCGTTGGGGTATTCCTATGACGATATAAAGGAATGGAAGCAGGATTTTGAAAGACTTGTCTTTAAGGATGATGTTGAGCACGTTAAAAAAGAGATTGAAAAATATCATGAGCTAAAAGAAAATGATGCTTATGGTTATCAATGTCGTCTTAATCGGAAGGAGGGTGATTATATCCATTTTCAAGTCACTGGTAAAGTCCTTCGGCGAAACGAGAAAGGTAAAGTTGAGTCCATTTTATTTGTTGCTCAGGATATTAATGAACAAATACGAGCGGCAGATGAATCGAGGGCCTTTAAAGATTTAATGGATGATACAGAAAATCTCCTTCAGTTTTCAACATGGAGATGGGATGCCATTACGAATAAAGAGCGATGGAGCAAAGGGATTTATTCTCTTCTTAACTACCAGGAGAAGGACGTAGAATCAAAAATGTCCAGTACTTTTTTTTTGGATCACATTATCCCAAAGGATAGAGAGAGGATTGATCGTTTGTATAAACAGGCTATTGAGAGAAAGCTGGAGTTACTTAGTTATGAATACACAATTGAAACCCATGATAATCAAGTCAAGATAATTCAAAGTACCATAAAATTCCGGTACTCTAACGGTGTATTAATAGGTGGTCTTGGTATTAATCGTGATGTAACAGAGAAATCGACGTTGCTTAATAATTTACTGATCTATCAGGAGATGATTATTGAGCGCGACATGTTTCTGGATCAGGGAACATTTGAATTTGATATCGTTACTGGTAAGGTAATGTGGTCAGAAGGCATGTACATCTTATATGGTTATAATCCAGAAAAGGATAAAGACAGTCTCTTGCTTACCGAAGAAATTTACAGGAAGCATTTAGTTGATGATAGTTTCGAAAGCTTTGAAGATAAACTTACCACTTCGTTTGGGAACCAGGATTCAAATGTTTGGCAATATCAGATATCAACCAATAGCGGAGAGATCAAGCAATTGGAAACGTTCGCAAAATTGATTCGCGATAGTAAAGATCAACCGGTAAAACTTATTGGCACCACGCGCGATGTAACAATGATAGTTAAGTACGAACGTGAGCTTGAGCGAAAAATTACCGAGTTGAAGCGGTCCAATAAGGACCTGGAGGACTTTGCCTACATCGCTTCGCATGACATGCATGAGCCACTTCGTAAGATTCATTCATTTGCTGACCGGCTTAAGATAAAATACGGCGGATCACTTGAAGAAGAGGGGAAGGGTTATCTTGATCGTATCCTTGGAGCAACTCAAAATGCCCGCTTGATGATTGATGGGCTAATGGAGTTTTCAAGGCTTTCCAGGAATGGTCTTTGGTTTGAAAAAGTAAATTTAAAGCAAGTCGTTTCAGAGGTTCTTACTGATCTTGAGTTGACAATTGAAGAAACAAATTCTTCAATTGAGGTGGGGCCGATGCCTGAGATCGATGGGATACTTCTTCAATTGAAGCAATTATTTAGTAACATTATATTAAATGCCATTAAATTCAGAAAGACCGAGGTGGCCCCGGTTATTGTCATAAAGTCCAGAAAGCTTACCCCGCAAGAATCAGGCGACTTAAGTCTTGACATTAATATGGACTACTATAAATTTACGGTTAAGGATAATGGTATCGGTTTTGAGGAGGAGTATTCTGAGACAATATTTCAAATGTTCCAGCGATTGAATAGTAAGAGCGAGTATCCTGGATCAGGTATAGGACTTGCTCTTTGTAAGAAAATAACGGAAAATCATCAGGGGATTATAAAGGCCAGCAGTATCCAGGGAGAAGGCACCGTTATCTCCATAATTTTACCCGAAAAACATATTTAAAAATGACAGAACATGGTGAAGGTAAACCGGTTCGGGTACTGATCGTTGATGATGAAGAAGATGATTTTATTTTAACCAGTGCACAGATCAATGACATTCCTTTCCACAAGTTTGTCATTGAATGGTGTTCCAACTATAAAAAGGCGGTAGAACGGATCTCGAAATCTGAACACGATATTTATTTTATTGATTATCGGTTAGGAATAAGGACCGGGTTGGATTTACTTCGGGAGCCATCCCTTCAGAAAAACGAGGAGCCAATTATTTTGTTAACAGGTCAGGGTAACCAGGCAATCGATAATGAAGCAATGCGATTGGGGGCTGTTGACTATCTTATTAAGTCTGAATTGAATCCGGAGAAGCTTGAGCGCTGCATCCGTTATTCACTCGAGCGTGCCGCGATCCTCAAAGCATCGAGGGCAAGTGAGAGAAAGTATAGAAATATCTTTGAAAAAACACGTGACGTTATTTTTCTTTCTGACCCGCAGTTGGTATTTAAAAATATAAATGAAGCTGCATCTGAGTTATTCAACATGGATAGACTTGAGGTGCTCAACCGTAGTCTTTATGATCTAATGCCCGATGAGAACGAGAGGAAGTTATTGATAAAGGCACTGGAAGAAAAGGGAAGCGTAGATGATCTTCAGATTGAGCTCTTAACGGGGACGCAATTGAAAAAAATTGCGCTGGTCTCAGCTTCGCTGGAAAGTGATAGCCTGGGTGAACAATATATCCAGGGCATTCTTCAGGACATTACACTTTTGAAGCGGGCGGAAGAGATAACCCTCGAGGCAGAGAAATTGGAAGCGAAAGGAAATGTTATTCGTACCCTGGCACACGAAATCAGGAATCCCCTCAACAACATAAGTGTATCGATCGACCAGCTTAAGTCCAGTATACCGGCGGAGGACGCTGAATTATTGAGTATTGTATACCGGGGAGTAAGCCGTATCGATGGACTTATTAATGAATTGATGGATTCTTCCCGTTATTTTAAAATGAAGTTCAGTGTTATGCCGCTACAGACGGTCATTGACAAATCACTGGAGGAGGCGAACGATAGGATTCTTTTAAAGAAGATTAAGCTAGAAGTATCTCATTCTTCAACACCGGCTTCGGCCCTCGTTGATTTGGAAAAAATCAAGATTGCTTTCCTTAATATTATTCTCAATGCCGTTGA
>JANYDR010000037.1 GCA_025363495.1 Cyclobacteriaceae bacterium
TTACGATCATCATCACGGCGCTTGCTTCTTTGATGGTGATTTTAAGTGGCATTTTCAAACTGATGATGGGCGAGGAGATAGTAACTGCCCTAAAAAATGTTGGAGTAGGTGATTTTATAATTCTCCTGGGGATAATGGAAATTACCTTTACAGCACTGTTTATATATCCAAAGACTATGAAGATCGGTTTCCTTTTATTAATCTGCTATTTCGCGGGGGCTTTGGCAACAGAACTATCTCATGGCACTGCATTTAGTGCGCTTACTCCGATGATTCTTATTTGGGTAGCAGCATTTCTGCGCGATAAGACAATTTTTATTTCTGAGAATAAAACAATAGCATAGCCCACCATAGCTTAAAGAATTTATCCTGTATTGAATTTTAGCAGATACCTTATTTCGGTTCAGGATTTTTCTTTGATTTACCATTCATTAAATTGACACCCGAAAGTTGCCAACGCGGGTTATGAGAACGTATTTTATTTTTTTCATCTGTATTCTGACAGGCCTTCGGGTTTCAGGTCAGTCCGTGTATGGATATGAGGAGGGAACTATTATTACTAAGCAGGGGGAAACCATTAATTGCTTTGTTGAAATGGCGGTTGGTTACGAAAAGACAATCTTTTATAAAGATAGTAAGGACGGAAAAATACTTTCAATACCCACCGCCGAGGTCAAAGCCGTAGCCACGCGATACACCTACTTTGAAAATATACCTATCGGAAAAAAGGAAAAGATGATGGCCGTATTGGTTTACGGAAGGGCCCAGTTATTTTTTCATGTGAAGGACTATATCTATGTGCTGAAAAAAGATGGTATTTATTATCAGTTGCGTAAAAAGAATTATCTCGAATTGCTGGTTCAGGCCTTAAGAGATTGCCCACAGATTATTAAGATGCTGGGGAGTAGAATGTATAAATATGAGTTTCAGGACCTGGAAAGAATTGTAACCGAATACAATTCCTGCCAATTGCCCTGACTCCATCACACATTTGCTATAGCGTAATAGACCTTTGAGCTAAGATTTATTCCGCGTATCGGTGTCATCAATGAAAATCATTTGCCCACTATTTTTATGGCATTGATCGCACGTATGTAGAAACCTTTTTGATCCCATCAACCTGGCGTGAGATTGGTGTAGGACTTTATGGAAACATGCGATCAGTTCTTGCCCTTGCTGATGAAACAGATCATAATGGCGATGGAATTTCAGGTAAACCCAACTATGCTGGAATATTTCAGAAAGTAAGAAGACATTGGGAAGGTTTGGATGGAAGCAGCTAATCCATCTATTTTACAGCAGTCGGCAGGGGCCTATAGTGAAGACATGGGTATCACCAATTTTATATTTCCCAATGAGAGTTCTTTGGTGCAAGTGCAGTTTGATGGAGTAAAGGATAAATATGAAGTATCCGATAGCCTTCTTCGTACAGTTGAATTTTATATCCGAACGCTGGCCGTTCCAGCAAGAAGAGACGCAGACAATGTGCAGGTATTGAGAGGAAAAATGATTTTCGAACAAAGTAAATGCAGTGCTTGTCATGTGCCCCGTTCCCGCACAGTAACTAATGTTGCCTTTCCGGAAATCTCGAATCAGGTTATTTTTCCTTATACGGATTTGCTTGTTCATGATATGGGCAATGATCTGGCCGATAATCGTCCGGACTATGAAGCGAACGGTCGCGAGTGGCGAACCGCTCCACTATGGGGAATCGGGTTGACCAAAGTTGTAAACGGTCATAATAATTTTCTTCACGATGGCCGTGCCCGTACATTACTCGAAGCTGTTATGTGGCATGGAGGAGAGGCAGAGCAATCAAAAAATTACGTTAAAAATTTATCGAAGACAGATCGCGATGCGCTGACCAGGTTTTTAGAATCATTATAATTTTTTTCGCAGATCATTACACTTATTCATTGTAATTAATTTAATCTAAGATAATTTATTACTACGATTAATTTGGCCACAAAGGTGCAAAGACACAAAGTTAGGCTCGGATAAATTTATTCTTAGTGACTTTGTGGCTGAAGGCCCTTAAGCACTTTTTTGACGTTAACTTACCTCTCATTGTTGGCAGAAACGGTAGGAAATGCATTTTCTTCCTCTCCAATAAAAATCCCCTTATTTGTTATACAAATCTAAAATATATCAATTACATTCACGTTTGTATAACAAATATGACAACGAAAGGAAACTATTTAGGTGAATTTGAAGAGCTGGTACTCTTATCAGCCACTTCACTGACCGATCAGGCATATGGTGTATCCATCATGCAGGATATAATTAAGGAGACAGGAAGAAATGTCAATATCAGTGCTGTGCACGAAGTTTTGAAGAGACTTGAACGCAAAGGTTATCTCAAATCGAAAATGGGTGGCGCCACTCAGGAGCGTGGAGGAAGACGAAAGCGCTATTTTATCCTTACAGCTAGTGGAAAAAAAACGCTGGAGGAAGCAATGAAGCTCAAGATCCAGTTATATAAACGTGTTCCAAATTTTTCATTGAAGCCGATATGAGCGTTCATCCACCTTCATGGCCTGATCGTTTTCTTGCATGGTACTGCAATCCTGAGTTGCTGGAAGAAATTCAGGGCGACGCGCATGAGTTGTACTTCGAACGGTTAAAGCATGAAGGAAAACGATCAGCAGATTTGAAATACGTCTGGGATGTGCTACGGTTTTTCAGGTGGTCCAATATCAAAAGAGAAAATGAATACCTGCCAGGAAGCCTGGGTGCTCATTGGGGTTTGAATTTCAAAATGTCTGTTCGAAATGCCGGTAAGAACAAATTGATTTTTGGTGTTAAGACGCTGGGACTATCTATCTGTTTGGCCTTTTCGATTTTGCTTGCGGCTTTCATTGTCAATGAGCTGACATTCGACCAGTTTAATTCCAACTATGATCGCATTTACCGGGTCGCGCTTAAAATCAATTTCAAGGATCACGTTACAAATTATGCTGTGTCACCTCTGCCAATTGGAGAAGCGCTGAAGGAAGATATTCCTGAGATCCAGAATTACTTTCGGTTTATGTACGAGGACAAACCAATTTTCAGGATTGATGAAAATGTCTTTTACGAAGAAGCAACACTTGCAGCTGATAGTAATTTTCTTAAAGTACTGACGTTTGACTTTATAAAAGGAGATCCTTATTCTCTCAACGGACCGGATAAAATTGTCCTCACTGAAACGTTAGCCGCTAAATTTTTCGGCGATGAAGATCCTCTGGGGAAAAGCGTTGAATTCGGTCAGAGCTTTTTACTGGAGGTTACCGGTGTGATAAAAGATGTGCCAGCCAATTCCCACCTGCAATTTGATGCATTGATTTCCTGGGAAACATTTGAAAGGGATGACGCATGGGGCAATCTTAATGCCTACAACTATATTCTTTTAAAGCCTGGTGCTACAATTGAAGAAGTCAAAAAGAAGATGCCATCAGTGATGGAAGCGTATAATGAAATGATTCTACGCGATTATGATGCGACCTTTGAGACGATTTTTCAAAAAATTACGGACATCCATTTTTCTGAGTATCAGGACGAAGATATCGCGCAAAAAAGAAATAAGAGTCATCTCTTTATATTAATAGCAGTCGTTGTTCTTTTTTTGATGACAGGAGTAATCAATTACCTCAACCTAACGCTTGCGGAACTCACCGCTAACTCCAAAAAATTGGAATTCTAAAAGTCTTTGGCGGCTTAACAGACGGTCATCGAAAAATTCTTGTAACTGAAACAATTGTAACACTCCTTGTTGTAATTCCCCTGGCTGTCTTGCTGGGTTATTTCGGATGGGTACTTTCTTCTCAATACCTGGCTATTCAAATCGATGCACATGTTTTTCTAAACCCATTAGTATTAAGTACCATCACTGGTTTTTTTGGGCTTCTTTTTATATCAACACATCTAAACTCGTATGTGCTTTCCAGAACGAGTCATATTTTCAATTCGCTGAAAGGTAAAATTCATTCCGGTCTGCCCGTTCGAAAATTTCTGGTAGCTGCTCAGCTTTCATTTTCCATTATAATGATCGCGTTGATACTGATTATTGTGGATCAATTTAATTTTATCAGGGAAAGTGATAAGGGCTTTGAAGACCACAATACGATCGTCGTTAAGCTCAGATCAAATGAATTTAATCGCGTAGAAACGCTTAGCGAAGCTATCAGGAAAATAAGTGGAGTGAATAAGGTGGGCAACAGTTCGTATTATCCTGGAGTTGTAGAAACAAAATACGTATTCAGTATTGAAACCGAGAATGGATATGAACAGCACCTGGTTCCGATGATGCTTTGCAGTTACGATTACCTGGACTTACTCCATATAAAAATAATAAAGGGACGTGGGTTTAGTAAGGATCATATGCAGGATGAGCAAAGGGCTTTCATTATTAATGAAACCGCCGCCAGGGAATTTGGCTGGAAGGATGCCATCGGTAAGGAAATTGATGGACCTGTGACCGGTCATGAAAATTCGTACCGGTATGGTGAAGTAATAGGTGTAGCAAAAGATTTCAACTTTGCTTCTATTCATGATAAAATTGAGCCGATGATAATTTTTCCAGTAGATGAAAGATGGGGTGGTCAATTTCTTTATATAAAAACAAACCCGATCAGACCGAATGACTTGATTTCCTCAATTGAAACTGAGTTTCAATCTCAATGGCCGGAACTTCCTTTTGAGTGGGAATACCTTGATGCTAAATACCTGAGCCTTTATAAGACGGACTACGAGGTAAAAAATATTTTTCAGGCTGGGCTGATTATTTCCATACTGATTTCAGCCTTGGGAATCTTTAGCATATCGGCGCTGATGGTGACGATTCGCACAAAAGAGATGGGCATCCGGAAAGTAGCGGGTGCGAGCTCCATTCAGTTGTTTTTACTTCATGCGAAAAGCTTTCTTCAGTTTCTGATCATCTCGGTTTTTGGAAGCTGGCCAGTGATTTGGATTATGTCGGGGAAGTGGTTACAAAACTTTGCTTATCATATCGAGATAAATGCCTGGCATTTTATTGTTCCGGGAATCATTGCGCTGTTGATAACAATTCTTACTTCCGGTTATCACGGAGTAAAGAGCGCGTTGATAAATCCAGTTGATGTTTTGAAACATGAATAACTAAGGATGAAAGTTGAAACAACTTGTTTAATAATTCTTCTCATCAGCTCTTTCACAACGCTTGCCCAGAATTCGTTGAAACTTTCGGGTAGGGTGGAGGATTTCGAGACGAAAGAGCTCCTGGGATATGTCTCTGTAGGTCTGAAGGGAAAATCTGCTGGTACCGTGACGAATGCCGACGGCTGGTTTGATTTTTATCTTTCTACACAAAATACCCAGGATACATTATTGATCTCCATGCTGGGTTATTCGCAATTTGAGGCAAAAGTAAGCGAGGTCCTTAAAAGCCATGAAGTTGTAGTGCGCATGAAAATAAGGCCCACTTTATTGGATGAGGTAGTGGTGAGTTACAGTAAATTAACGGCTCTGGAAATTATTAAACAGGCTTTTTCAAAGATTGAAGAGAATTATCCCGTGCAACCCTATTTGATAAAAGCTTTTTTTCGCGAGACATATGAGGAGAACAATAAAACCGTATTCTTAATTGACGCCGTGGTCAACATCGAAGATGAAGGCTATAAACCCATTTATAAAAATCGCTGGATATTGCGGGAAAAGATACAACTTCTTGATAGCAGGGCTAGCCGTAGATATTTCAAAAGCGTATTTGAAATTGAAAACTTCAGCTACCTGACCTATTCTTTAAAATGGAGAAACATCAAATACAGGGAGCCTGATGTGGGCCGAGCCTTTGGGCCTCATCCGCCCCTAAAGGGCAAGCAATGCAGAGAACAATATACATTGGATGATATTGTTCATTTAGACAATAACACATTCTATGTGGTGAGCTATACACACGACACGGGTAATGATAATACCAAGGACATTTATTACGTAGACTCCGAAACCTTTGCTATCAAGAGACACATCATTAAAGATGAGCCACCCCAAGGATCTATCCTGAATCAATGGAAATGGAAATCGAAAGAGAAAAAAAACTATGCATACCAGAATTTGAAAAGAGATGTGACACAAGAGTATGAGATGTATCAGGGAAAAATGTATTTAAAATATATAAAGGGAGAATTTTTGGCGGGGATCTACAATGAAAAAACAAAAACCACCGAATATTTCTTAAAAACAAATGAAATGCTGATGGTGACAGAAATTGAAACGGCAAATTTTGAGCCTATTAAAAATCCTGTGGGTTCAGGTCAGAGTTTAAGCACCTATGCAAATAGTTATAATTCGGATTTCTGGAATAATTATAAGCAAGTAAAATTATTTCCTCTAACCAGGAAACAGATCAATGATCTTGAATGGGAAACATCACTGGATGAACAGTTTAAAAATATAAGTGTAAAAAAATGAGAACGCTTTTATTGCTTTTGTTCCTAATGAGTTTTTCATCGCTCCTTCTTCCGGCTCAGGAAAATATTATTGTCACTGGAAAAATCCTGGACTCAAAAACAAAACTTCCTCTTGTGAGTGTCAATATCGGATTAAAGGGTCATCCCTATAGTACCTCCTCTGATGAACAGGGCAACTTTACATTTTTGTTTCCGGATGCTTTTTTGAATGACTCACTCTTTATTTCATATATCGGTTACCGGACTTTTTCTGATAAGCTTTTTGATCTTGATCTTACCGGCGGGGTTTTTAAGTTGGAAGAGGTTCCTACCTTACTGGATGAGGTAACAATCCTTGAGAAGAGATTGTATAAATTCGAAATTAGAAGATTGGAGTCTTCACTAAAGTTGATAAAGGGGAATTTATATGTTTTTGATTCAGAAGTTACCAACAAGGAGTACAACCAGTTTCTGGGTTATCTACTTCAGTCCAATCAAAAATCCCTCTACTTAAAATTTAAACCCGACATCAGTCGATACGAGGGTTCAATGCTTACCTTTTTTAAAGGCTATCATTTACAGGAGGCCAAATCAAAGGACGCCAAATATGATACTGACTACGGTGATTATCCGGTTGTTAACATTTCGCATGAAGCTGCCATTGCTTATTGTGAGTGGTTTTCAGGTCTTTATAATGACACGAAAGGCAAAAAGAAATTTTCTACTATCCGGTTTAGGCTTCCGACTGTAAAAGAATGGCAGATCGCTGCATTGGGTTACTCAAAATTCCAATCATGGAATGTTGAGGAAAACATGGTTGAGGTTAGGATTCCCAGATATCCTGATGATGAGGCCGGGGTAAAAAAAAGAATCATTCCGGTTAAAGGAAATGAAATTCTCTATCCATGGTA
>JANYDR010000041.1 GCA_025363495.1 Cyclobacteriaceae bacterium
CAGTATCGCAGCTTTATGTGTTGCGCTCAGTCTCAGTCCCGAAAAAATTGCTGCACTTTCAAATTTGGGCGGAGGATTGGTCTGCCAGCATGTTGGGGTGGTTCCTATTGATCGGGATGAACTATTAAATGAAGCTGAGAGCCTAAAGCTGAAAGCTTAAAGCAGGATTCTTGTTTAATTCTAGTTCTTCACTAAACTTAAATTATTCCCGGTAGGCACATAATGATCAGGGAAGGGTATTCTACCTTTAAGCTTTCTGTTTTCCACTTTAAGCCCCAATCAGTTCTTCTCGAACTGTTTCTCCAACGGTCCTTCGAGTTCCAGATCAATCACAATTTTTTTATCCAGTGGGCTTTCTTTGATCACATTATAGTCATCCCAGAACTTTTTGTTGTAAGGCTGATCCTGGTACTGCAGTCCATAACTTTTCATCTTCTGGGTGATACCGATTTTCTCTTTCGACTCTGGATAAACGTGATTAATAAGAAGCTGCTGTTGTAGTTCAGTTTCAAAACGTAACTTATCCGTTTCAGGGTCATACCAGTTGAGTTTATAGTCAATGGTCAGATAGTTCAGAAAAAACTTTCCCCCCAGGTATTTAAAATCAACAACCCTCTTGATGCTTTCGAATTTCCTAACCAATCCTCTTTTCTTCCCGAGGTCTTCTGGTATATTATTCTCGTATTCCACCCGAATTATTCCATACGTCTTTTTATCGATGAATATCTTCAGCGCAAATTCCTTGAAATGAGAAATAACAAATATCTCCCGACCATTATAGTATGAATCTGGCTCCCTAACGAGATTGCTAAAAAAGAGTTCTTCATCAGGGAAAAGCCGGTACCGCACATCGTTGTTGAGTAACAATACTTCGAGTAAGTTATCCTGATCAAAATAAGTAGTGAATTTATTGGTGTAGCCAAGACTTCTCCTTACTTCAAGAAGGTATACGCGCTCCCGCAGTTTCGATTTATTTCTTGGCTCTTTGTAATTCTCATCATAGATTTTTATCGCTGCCTCCAGTAAAGACACATAAGTGCCTCCTACTTTTTTAAGGTCTCTGTAAAACCCCTCCAATAAAAACGGATCGTTAGGATAATTCTGTTCAATTCTTGCGAGCGCTATTCGCAATACATCACCTCCCTGAAGAGAATCAGAGATAACCACAGTCTTTAAAACAGTAGTGGATTTTGTCATTTCGATTTCAAGGCCAATGGATCCTGTTAGCAACTGGGCCTCCACTTCATAATTTTGATAGCCGAGCATACTGACAACGAAAAATTCGCTACGGAATTCAGACGGGAAATGAAAATCAAATTCTCCCTGCAAATTGGTAATGGTACCAATAGGCTTGCCCTTTATTCCAACAGATGCGAAGGAGAGAGGCTCTTTTGTTTCCTTATCAATTACTTTGGCCGAGATCGTAAGATTTTGACCCTGAACAGAAAAAACGATAAGAAATGCAAACAAAAAGAAAATGAGAAGACGGATCATAATCCTTAAAGACCGCTAAAGTTAACAGTTTGCGTCTATCTCCAGAAAAACCATTTTATCGACTAAAACGTCCCTTTAACTCCACATTTCAGTGATTTGACTGGGTATTGGTTCAATTCTCTAATTTTATACTGGAGTTTACATCTTTCTTATCCAATCTATTTTGCGACTTTGAAGTGGTTTGATAACATACCGAAAATCTGGAAAAGGGCTTATTTGCTCATCTGTGTTTGGTATCTCATCAATTTTGCCGTTAGCACTTTTTTTGAATGGAAACTTAAACGCCCTTTCACGTATGTGCTGTGGAATGGTTTTTACTTATGGGAATGTCTATGTGCTTTGATCATTCTTATTTTCTTATGGACTCATTTTCTCTTTCGTTTTCGTCCAGTGATACAACTTATAGGCCATGCTATAGGTATAGCTTCCTTCTTCATGGTGATGGGAACACTTTCCTATTATTTCACTGATTACGTAGACGGTCTTGTTTATTTTGAAAACTGGAAAGAGTATATGGTTGAGTTACTTAACTGGGAGGCCCTTCGTTTTTATGATCAATATATTATTACCGTAGGTATTTATTACGTGATACGCTATTTCCAGGGATTGCAGAAAGAGGAAAAAGAAAAGAGCGAGCTGGCATTGAAAAATAAGGAAATGCAGATATCACTTCTTAAATCACAGATCAACCCGCATTTTTTATTCAATACGTTGAATTCTATTTCAACGTTGATTCATTCGAGTAAAGACCAGGCTCGAAGGGTGATCACCCAGTTATCAGATATATTTCGCTATGCTCTTGATTCCCACACTGGTAAAATGGTAAAGCTGGCTCACGAAATTGATTTTATAGAAAACTACATCCGCATTCAGCAGGTGCGCTTTGGAGACCGGCTAAAATTTCAAAAGCATATTGATGAATCTTGTTTGGGCTTGAGTATTCCGCCAATGATTTTGCAGCCTTTGGTTGAAAACGCAGTGAAATATGGGATCGGTCCAAAAGAAGACGGTGGTACTATTGATCTGATTGTAAAACACCTGACCGGTGAAGTCTATTTTGAAGTGCGCGATGATGGATTGGGTATTCATGCAAAGAAAGTAATGGATGGAAGTGCGGGCGGAGTCGGGATGACAAATACTGACTTGCGATTGAAAAATTATTATGGACCCCTTGCAAGCCTCAAAGTAAAGTCGGCAGAAGACGGCTACTCTGTAAGTTTTTCTATCCCTATACTTGAACCGACTGAGTTGGTAATAACACAACCTGAAAATCAATTAATATGAATACTACTTGTTTAATTATCGACGATGAGAAACTGGCTCGCGAGCTTCTTAATGAATACCTGGAGGGATTTCCTGAAATTGAAATTATTGGTGAATGCTCGAAAGGAAATGAAGCCGTCGAAAAAATAAATAAACTAAAACCGGATCTTATATTTCTTGATGTTCAAATGCCTGGCATGAATGGTTTTGATGTGCTGGAGGAGATCGATCATGAGCCTTACATTATTTTCACAACAGCATACGATCAATATGCCATTAAGGCATTTGAGAAAAACGCTGTCGATTATCTTTTGAAACCACTGGATGAAGAACGTTTTAGGCTAGCCGTAAATCGTGCTATGAAACGGAAGTCAGCTGAGCACGGGAACATCGAAGAATTGCTTCGAAGCATTAAAACTGAAGGCAAGAATTTTGAGTCACATATTTTTGTACAGAAGTCGGAAAAACTTTTCAACCTTCCTGTGGAAGAAATTGTGTATTTGGAAGCTTCAGGCGATTATACTGTCATCACAACAAAAAACGATCAGTTTGTTAGTTCATCCGGCATTGGAAAGCTGGAGGAAATTATGGATCCTGATACTTTTATACGAGTTCACCGTTCAACGATCATTAATTTGAATTATCTCAAGGAAATCGAACGTCACTTCAACGGTGGAATGGTAGTGAAAATGCAAAGCGGAAAAAGTTTTCCAGTAAGCCGGACTTACGCAAAGATGATACGGAAGAAGGTCGTATAGTTGTTGGTGGTTGTTTGTTGATCGTTGGTGGTATGACCGGCGAACAACGATCAACAAAATATATTACCTCTCTGCTTTCGCAGGATCAAACTTCATTCTAACCTTTACCTGTGCTTCAACCGGAACATCATCCTGAGTAGTGGGACTCCATTTCGGACCTTCTTTTACAAGTCTGATTACCTCTTCATCACAGCCATGCCCCAGTCCTCTCAGCACATTGAACTCGGAGAGATCTCCGTTAGTCTCAACGGTAAATTCTATAAGCACTTTGCCTTTTATCTTCTGCTCCAATGCTTCGGAAGGATAGCGTAAATTATTTTCAAGGTATTTATTATAGGCTTTAAGTCCTCCAACAGGAAAAGCAGATCTTATGACTGGTTCATGCGCCTTATCGTCGCTCTGAAGACCCAAAGCAGTAACCACTACTTCACTTAGTTGTGATGCGTCTTCTTTCATTTTTATATTCATCGACGCCTCCGCGGAAGGCTTTGCTTCGACGGGGCTCATTCCAATAAAGGAGAAGACTAACTGCGGATTTACCTCATCGGTATTGATTATAAAATTTCCATCAGCGTCTGTAACTGCTCCTGCTGACGAGCCTTTCACTATGACATTGACCCCAGACAATGGCCCACCATCATCGGCGGAAATAACCTTTCCTGTAAAGGTTCTGTAAGAAATCGGCGCATCGGATGAGTAGGCTGCTTTTGCTTTTCTGCTTTGCGATTCCTTTTTACTAATCGAGGCTAAATCTTTTTTGGTATCCAATTGACTCAAGCTTACCGCGGGAGCTTCCTGAATAGATTTGGGAGCGATATCTCTTTCCTTCGCAACTTCTTCTTCTGTTGATTTTTTTTCTTCGTCTATCTGGGCAAGAGTAGGCAAGGGTTGAAGATTCGCCGACCCAGCGCCCGAACTGGTTAAAGGTTCTCTTTTTATGGTAGTTTCTGCAGCGTGTGCAAGATTTTTGGTTGGAGATGGACCCGAAGTTTTGTCCTCGTTCTTTTCAGTTTCATCCGGTTTGGCAAGTGTTAACAATTTGGAAGAGGAATCTTTTGCAGATGTTGTTATTGAATCAGATAAAACAGAAGTACTGGTAGATTTTTCAAGAGCAAGTGTTACGGGTTCGGGTAAATTCAAATAATAAAAAAGCGATCCAGCGCTTAACAAAATGAAAAAACCTGCAGCGATTCGCAGAGGTTTAAACCAAGTGATAGTACGGCGACGTTCAATTTTCCCCGAGAGCTCAAGAAGATCAGCGGAGAACTCTTCAGGCGAAATTGATTCAGCACCTTCCAATGCATTCTCCAGAAAAGGATCACTCAAGGCTTTTTTCTCAAGGGCATGTCTTTCCTTGTCACTGAGTGACTCCTTATAATAACCTTCAATATCGTCTTCTTTGTCAGCCATTCACTTCCATGCAAATTTTCAGGTTTCGTTTTCCATTTTGAATATAGGATTTCACCTTGACGAGGTCAAAGCCTGTTTCGTCGGCAATATCTTTATAACATTTCTCCTTAAGATAAAATAGTCTGACACACTGTTGCTGCACGTCAACGAGTGTTTCAATACATTTTTCCAGTTTTTCCAGGCTCTGCTCAACTTCTATTTCTCCTTCAGGATGCTGCTCCAGGCCATTTTCCATAAGAAAAGGAGATATTTCTTCCGTCATTTTTCCCTTTCTGGATCGTAGCTGCATCAGGCAGTGATTTCGGGCATTTACATAAACCCAGCTTCTGAAATTAAGAACTTTATGCTGCAGCAGGCTTTCTATGAGTTTTTCATGGATTTGCATCACCGCATCTTTTGACTCTTCCCGATCCTTCAGATATTTAAGGCAAACCCCATAAATTAAAGGTGCATACCGAAGAAACAGCGTACTAAGCCATTCCAGGTCCTTACTGGTTTGGTAAAGCAACAACAGCTCGACATCTGTCTTTTCAGTAGAGGCTTTTCGCAAAAACACTGCTCAAGATAAATTTTTTAAAAGTCTTATGGAAAAAAGACCTGGCCTGCATCTTCTACAAAAAACAAACCCAACTGTTATGAAAAAGAAATGGATGCTCGTTTTGATAGTCCTTAGCACCTTTGCGGGAGTGCTGCGCGCACAGGATAGGATAATTACTGGAAAAGTTACATCTCAGGATGATGGAAGTACTATTCCTGGAGTAAATGTTACTCTTAAATATTCATCAACCGGCGTTGTCACGGATGGAACAGGAAATTATTCAATCAAAGTTCCTCAGAAAGGAGGAGTACTTGTATTTGCTTTTATTGGACTTATCACAAAAGAAGTCACTATAGGCTCGAAGAGCATTATCAATGTTGCAATGGGCTCGGATGTAAAATCGCTGAACGAGGTAATTGTTACAGGTAATGGTTACTCGTCACCAAAAGATAAAAGGAAAGCTGGTGCACAACAAAATGTAGACTACGCTATAAGAGGGATGGTAAGCGGAGTTGCAATGGATAGAGAAGAGCAGCAGCAACAATACAACACAGAAGAGTATGATGGAATCAATGAAAACATTTTTCACGGAGCTCTTCAAAATCCACTATCAACTTTTTCAATTGACGTCGACGCAGCTTCTTACAGTAACATGAGACGTTATATTCAAAATGGTCAGCGCCCTCCGGTAGATGCCGTGAGAATAGAAGAGATGGTGAACTACTTTGACTATGATTATAAACAACCTAAAGGCGAAGATCCTTTCTCCGTGTATACTGAAATATCTACTGCTCCGTGGAATGAAAAGCATAAACTCGTTCATATTGGTCTCCAGGGGAAAATAATTCCAACGGAAAATTTACCGGCATCAAATCTTGTATTTCTCATAGATGTATCTGGCTCGATGGATGCTCCAAATAAATTGCCACTGTTAAAAGCATCTTTTAAAATGCTGGTGGAACAACTTCGTGAAGAAGACCGCGTAGCCATCGTGGTATATGCCGGTGCTGCCGGTGTAGTATTGCCGTCAACTTCTGGTTCCGACAAACGTGCGATTATTGATGCCCTTGAAAATTTGCATGCCGGTGGTTCAACAGCCGGTGGAGCCGGTATTGAGTTGGCCTATTCTATTGCTAAACAAAACTTTCGTCAGGGTGGAAATAATCGGGTAGTGCTGGCAACAGATGGAGATTTCAATGTGGGTGAATCCAGCAACGGAGGCATGGAGCGATTGATCGAGAAAAAAAGAGAAGACGGAATTTTTCTGACTGCGCTGGGATTCGGCATGGGTAATTATAAAGACTCCAAAATGGAAACTCTTGCTGATAAGGGAAATGGTAACTATGCCTACATCGACAACATACTTGAAGCTCAAAAGGTGTTGGTTAATGAATTTGGCGGAACAATGTTTACCATTGCCAAGGATGTTAAAATTCAGGTTGAGTTTAATCCTTCTAAAGTTCAGGCTTATCGTCTTATTGGATACGAAAACAGGATGCTCAAAAGTGAAGACTTCAACAACGATAAAAAAGATGCCGGTGAATTGGGCTCGGGGCACACCGTTACAGCATTGTATGAAATTATTCCTGTGGGAGTTGAGAGTGATTTCTATAAGATCGATGAATTGAAATATCAGAAAACAAAAGTTACAGCGTCTGCAAATTCATCCAGTGAGCTAATGACAATAAAGTTGAGATATAAAAAACCTGACAGTGATGTAAGCAAGTTAATTGTTCACGCTGTTATTGATGGTAATACATCTTTGTCAGCTACTTCAGAAGATTTTCGCTGGTCGGCTTCTGTTGCAGCCTTTGGAATGTTGTTGCGTGATTCTGAATTTGTAAAGGGTTTTTCTTACGATAAGGTTTTAAAACTTGCTCAGGCTTCACGCGGAGATGATAAGAATGGTTACCGTGCTGAGTTCATTAATCTGGTAAAATCAATGGGACTTGTGGCAAGTCGATAATAGTCATATCCCTGATATCGGTGAGTCCCCTGCTTCGGCAGGGGTTTCTTTTTTTACGTTGCAGCCATTAATCACCAATTAATCAATCTTTATCTTTATTTTTACCCGATGGTAAAGATCAGCGCTGTAATTATTACCTACAACGAAGAGAAAAACATTACCCGTTGTATAGATTCGATCGCCCCGGTAGCGGATGAGATCGTAGTAATTGATTCCTACTCAAAAGACAGAACTAAAGAAATATGCTTATCAAAAGGTGTTGTCTTTATTGAGCATCTTTTTCGCAATCACATCGACCAAAAGAACTTTGCGGTTACGCAGGCAAAGAATCAGTATATCCTGTCACTGGACGCTGATGAATATCTTTCGCCGGAGTTAACTCAATGTATACTTGAAATAAAAAAGAATTGGCCTGCCGAAGCATTCCGGATGAACCGGTTATCGAGTTATGGAAATAAATGGATAAAACATGGCTCATGGTATCCTGACAGAAAGATCAGGTTATGGAATAGAAATATCGGGCTTTGGGGTGGGGAGAATCCACACGACAGAGTTGTTTTAAAAAGAGGTACACGTGTTGTGCATCTTGAAGGAGACATTCTCCATAGGGCGTATAAAGATTCGCGCGAGACGCTGGACAAGATTCAGCGTTATTCTGAAATTTTTGCTTCTGAGAACGTTGGCAGAAAAACGAGCTCAATCATTAAGATTCTTGGACATACAACTTTTGCATTTGTTAAGAGCTATGTTATTAAGCGTGGCTTCCTGGATGGATATGAAGGCTTAATGGTAGCAAAAGCAGAAGCCAATCACGTATTTTATAAATATGCTAAACTCTATGAGGTAAATAAAAAGGCG
>JANYDR010000052.1 GCA_025363495.1 Cyclobacteriaceae bacterium
GGCATTGCTCCTGAAAACATGTTTGTATTCTGGGATTGGGTTGGCGGCCGTTATTCACTTTGGTCATCAATCGGTTTGTCTATTGCATGCACTATAGGATTTGAAAATTTTGTTCAATTGCTCGAGGGTGCGAATGCAATGGACAATCATTTTAAAAATGAACCGTTTGAGAAAAATATTCCGGTAATCCTTGCGCTATTAGGAATCTGGTATTCTAATTTCTTTGATTCGCAGAGCGAGGCCATACTTCCCTATGATCAATATCTTCATCGCTTCGCCGCATACTTTCAGCAAGGCAATATGGAGAGCAACGGAAAATCTGTAGATCGCAATGGTCAACCGGTTTTGTATCAGACCGGTCCGGTAATCTGGGGAGAGCCTGGCACTAATGGACAACATGCTTTTTATCAATTGATCCATCAGGGTACAAAGGTGATTCCATGTGACTTCCTCGCTCCTGCGATTAGCCATAATCCAATGGGTGATCATCATTCAATTTTATTGTCGAACTTCTTTGCTCAAACAGAGGCACTCATGATGGGTAAGACTGAAGAAGAAGTCACGCACGAGTTGAAGAGCAAGGGTATGTCTGAGGAAGAGATTTCGTTCCAGGTTCCGTACCGTATTTTCTCTGGAAACAGACCTAGCAATTCATTCCTTTTTAAAATGCTAACACCTCGCACGCTGGGAAGCCTTGTGGCAATGTATGAGCATAAAATTTTTGTACAGGGAGTAGTCTGGAACATCTTTAGTTTTGACCAGTGGGGTGTTGAATTAGGAAAGGTCCTCGCCAAGAAGATTCAGCCTGAATTGGCCTCCACGGCAGAGGTCACAACGCATGATTCTTCGACAAATGGCCTAATTAGCTATTTCAAACGGTTGAAAAGTTAGTTATTGAAAAACCTGTATTCTCCCCTAATTTTAGCACTATTTTGGATTTGAAAGAGACAAAAATTTCGAAGATCGGGGTCTTTACCTCTGGTGGAGACGCTCCTGGAATGAACGCTGCTATCCGTGCGGCTGTGAGAGCAAGCATCTATTACCAAAAGGAAGTATTTGGTATCATCCACGGCTATGAAGGGATGATAAAAGATGAAATCGTAAAGCTTGGCGCACGCTCGGTTGGAAATATATTACAGCGTGGAGGCACAATTCTAAAGTCAGCACGAAGCGATGGTTTCCGCCAAAAAGAAGGCCGCCAAAAAGCATTTGAGACCCTTAAGAAACATGGCATTGATGCATTGGTAGGGATCGGAGGCGATGGCACATTTACTGGCTTACATCATTTTTACGAAGAGTTTGGAATACCTTCAGTATGTATTCCCGGGACCATTGACAATGATATCAGTGGTACCGACTATACCATTGGATTTGATACAGCAACCAACACCGCGGTAGAAGCCATTGACAAGATCCGTGACACGGCTCTTTCACACAACCGGCTTTTCTTCATTGAAGTAATGGGCCGGCATTCCGGTTACATCGGATTGAACAGCGGGATCGCGGGAGGAGCAGTAGCAATCATAATACCTGAAGAAAACTTATCATTCGATGAGTTATATTCTTTACTTGAACAGAGCGGTAAGACGAGCAAGAAATCAAGTCTTGTTGTTGTGGCGGAAGGATCAAAGATCGGAGGAGCAAACGATCTGGCGAGAATGGTTGCTGAGCGATCAAATTATTTTGATATAAAAGTTACTATCCTGGGGCACCTTCAACGAGGTGGTGCTCCTACTTACTTTGACAGAGTATTGGCTAGTCGCATGGGAGTTTCCGCCGTTGAGGGCTTACTCAATGGTGAGAAGGATTCTATGGTTGGAATTTATAATAACAAAATTGTGTTTAATCCATTCGCGAGTATCATGAATGGACAGCATCATGAAATTGATCAGGAGTTGTTAAGGTTGGCTAAAATTTTATCTATTTAAGTTACTATGAAAGAACTAACAGTAGGTATTGACATCGGCGGAACGAATACCAAATTTGGAGTTGTGGACCGCGAAGGTAAAGTATATCACCAGGCAAACATCGTCACCACTGACTATGAAGAGTTTAATGACTTCTTCGATGCGATGGCAGATGCCTTACGCGAAGGAATTAATTTCCTTCCAGCCGATTCACGAATTGTTGGAATTGGTATTGGAGCGGCTAATGGCAATTACTATAAAGGCACCATTGAACGAGCTACAAACCTTAAATGGAAAGGTGTATTACCGTTGGCGAAAATGTTTTCAGATGAATTTGGAATTCCCTGCATACTAACCAACGATGCGAATGCCGCAGCTGTTGGCGAAATGATCTACGGCCATGCCAAAGGCATGAAGGATTTTGTAGTGATCACGCTGGGTACAGGGCTTGGAAGTGGATTTGTCTGCGGTGGATTGTTATTGAATGGACACCACGGCATTGCAGGCGAGCTTGGTCATACATCTGTGAATCCGGCAGGACGCTATTGCAATTGTGGAAAACGTGGTTGCCTGGAGACGTATGTTTCAGCTACCGGCATAAAGAGAACTGTCTATAAGCTTCTTGCTGATCACCTGGAACCCAGTGAGTTACGAGGTATCAGCTTTGAAGATCTTAATACAAAAATGATTTCAGAAGCCGCTAACCGTGGTGATATAGTTGCAAAAGAGGCGTTCGAATATACAGGCAGAATTTTGGGAATGAAACTGGCTGACACAGTAGTTCATACAGATCCACAGGCGATATTTTTATTTGGAGGACTGGCACTTGCTGGTGATCTTATTTTTAAGCCAACGCTTTATCATATGGAGCAAAACCTGATGCCGCTTTTCCGTGGCAAGGTTAAAATTTTACCTTCGGCTATGCAAAACCAGGCTGCCCCTATTTTGGGAGCCAGCAGTTTGGTGTGGGATTATTTAGAGAAGACGAAGGAAGCAATAGCTTAGTTCAATTATGAGTTATAAATTATGAATGCCGGGACCTTTCAACTGATTCCTTCAATCTTAATATCCAGACTACTAATCTGCAGAGCAAATTAATAGTCCATCCGAATAATTTAAATAAAATTAGTTACCGTAATAATTTGGATTCCTTTAAAAGGGTGGAGTGATAGCAAGTCCCCATCTCTGGTAACAATTGCCACAGCGCCCACTGCTTACAGCAAGTTCTAAAAACATATTGTCTTTTGGATCTCGGCAGACTGTAATTCTTGCGGTTGGTGCAACCGACTTGGTGAGTTGCAAAAAGTTGCTAAGAAAATCAACCTTATCTTCACCTTTAATATATTTCTGTAGCCTCGGTTTCTCAAGTGTGGCGGCAAGTTCCATAAAAATCTCGTCAGAGCGTACCAACTGGCCTTTACGTTGTCCTACTTCAAATGCCTGTCGGCACATTCCTTCCCCCAGGGGCTGCACTGATCAGTACATTGGTATCAAACACAAAGACCACTTAGTCATCTTCTAATAAATCCTCGAGTTTGTCCAAAGACAAACCCTGACGCTTTGCATATTCCGCCATATCATCCATTACCTGTGGCAGAGTTCTCTTTGAGCGCGTCACAAATGCCTGGATGATGATAGAGAGAGCATTCTTCTCTCTATCAGAAAGCATAACAATTAGCTGTTCGGTTTCCGGTGATACTGGCAATGAAATCATGACATGCAATATTTTTCTCGACAAAAGAAAGAACTAATCTATTTCTTAATTCAAAGATAGTGAATTACCAATACTCAAAACAAACCAATTCAGATCTCCTGAATTATTACTCCACCTTCACACCCAGATTATCTCCCAGCAACGAAAACTGTTCCAGCCACTCAGCATTCAGCCCACTATGAGCACTCTCTTTATGTTCAAGAGACATCTTGAAATATAAATTCTGACTGAGATATGAATTTGGCTCAAGTTTAAATTTTGCGAGAATTGGAAAAAGGCGATTCAGTCTTTGGATACGTTTCAAATTATCACGTTCCATACTTACCCGTTGCAATTCCTTATAAATACTTTCTCCTGCAAGGCGTTCCACCTTTCCAGGATCTTCTATACTGAGGCTCCAGCGATCAATCTCACTTACAATACGCTCGAGTGTTTTTATATTGATTCTGTCTGGCTGAAAGCATTTCAGTAAATCAGCATTGAGAATATATTCAAATGTTGACTTGTAAGCATTGGGAATAGGAATGTCATTATTTGATAACGCATTGACCAATGGGTAATCGCGATTGTAGGTTCGTCGTAATGAACTCTCAAGGTCTTCCATGCCTTCCTTGGCGATGGTATCTAATATTTTCCGTTTCTCTTCCTTGAACAAAGACCAGATAGAATATTTTTCCGGGCCAAAATAGGTTTGCATGATGCTTATCACATCACCTAAACGGCCATCCTCAAAAGCATCAACCATCCGCGACTGCATACCGGCAAACTTATCCAACTCAATGTCCAGTGAAAGATTACCTATCAAATCATGCTTTCCCAAATAAATAACAGCAAATGCAAATCGCTTTTCGGACCTCGTGACCAGTGATTTTACCCGTGTAATGCCCAATACCAGTTTTTGCTCGCCCGCTTCTTTCTTTACAAAGAACTCGTTGACTGCCTGGTAATTGAATAGTGGCAAATTCTCTGGCTCTTCTTCAAATACGGAAGAGACTGCATAGTGCATCCCTACCCTTGATAGATTGGTCTTGGACGGAAGTACGAGCTTGCGATAGACATTCGCACCATTTTCGTATGCAGCCATATTGCTTGGGGCTTGTTCCAATCGGACTAAAAATTCTCCTTCGAGGTCCTGATCGGTTAACTGCTTTGACAGCTGAATAGCGCGGCAAGCGTATTGAATGACCTGAACCGTTTCAATGCCTGATATCTCGTCAAAGAACCAGCCACAACTTGTATACATCAGCATCGCATGACGCTGCATCTCCATTAATCTCAATGCTTTATTGATATCTACATTTTCGGTAGCCTGATCTTTAATAAATCGTTTTACCTTGTCATCGGTTCGTTTTAAAATAATTTTAATGTATTCATTTCTGGCTTCCCAGGGATTGCGAAAAATCTTACCACCTTCTTCTTCGAAAATTCTACTCAATGCATCACGAAGCCAATCAAGAGTTTCCCGCAAAGGTTTTCTCCATGTCTGTGTATAACCAGGCTTACCAGAATTACATCCACAATTGCTACGCCAGCGCTCAATACCATGAACACAACTCCATGAGCTGTTCTCAATTATCTGTGCTTCATGGTCTGGTGGAAACCTGGCAATAAAAGAGGCGTAATTCATCAGATCTACATCCGGCAATTTTTCAATGTAATCAAGGGCGAATGCAAGAGCCATATCACCGTGCTTGTGATGGTGACCATACGTCTCTCCATCGGTAGCTATATTTACCAACTGTGGCGATGAATCTTTATCAAACGAACCCAACAATCGTTCTGCAAATCCTTTACCGTCATATAATAATCCATTGAAAGCAACACCTTGTGCGATGTTGCCATCATAGAAAAACAAAACGATGCTTTTACCGGATGGCAAATTGCACCGGTAAGCTTTACGGGTGTCAACGGTTTGGTCATTCACTTCTTTCCATTGCTCCTGCCCTACACCTCTGATAGCTTTTGCCTGTCTGGGTGCAAGAACGGTGAATTTGATTCCTTGTTCGGCAAGAATTTCAAGTGACTCCGTATCGACTGCAGTCTCTGCCAGCCACATACCTTCGGGCTTGCGCTTAAACCTTCGTTCGAAGTCTCGGATTCCCCAGATTACCTGTGTTTCTTTATCTCTTCGATTCGCCAATGGCATGATCATGTGATTGAATACCTGCGCCATTGCAGAACCATGTCCTTCAAACTTATCTACGCTTTCTCTATCCGCATCCAATATGGCTTTATAGGTAGGCTTGTCATACACTTCCATCCAGGACAGGAGTGTTGGACCAAAGTTGAAACTAATGCGGGAGTAGTTGTTACTTATGTTTTTAATGACCCCGCCAACTTTGTCAAGAATGCGTGAAGCAGTATTGGGTGCATAACACTCCGCACTGATTCTTTCATTCCAGTCGTGATATGGATGGGCAGTATCCTGGATTTCTATAATTTCCAACCAGGCATTTTCGCGGGGTGGCTGGTAAAAATGACCGTGAATGCAGATGTACTTGTTCAATGAAATGTGAAATTACTGGACCTGTCTAAAAATTAAATATTACGATTCGGTGATTCGTTAATTCGATGGTGGGTCCATATCACCGAATTAACGAATCACCGAATTAATCTAACTACCTATTTCAAACTCTCTTACTTCTTCATGCAACTTTAAGACCGAAACCGCGAGTGGAGGTAATGTGAGCGTCACTGAATAGTCCTTGCTATGATATTTTACAGGAGAGGTATTCATTAATGATTGGTTCAGCAGTCCGCTGCCGCTATACTTCAGATCATCTGAATTGAATATTTCCTTCCATGATCCTCGTGTAGGAACGCCTACTCTGTAAGAATGTCTTGGTGCAGGAGTAAAGTTACAAACCACCACTAGCGTATCGTCAGGATTCTCACCCTTTCTCATGAAAATCACTACACTATTTTCGCGATCGCCATAGTCCACCCATTCAAAACCACTATTTTCAAATGCATATTTATATAATGCGGGCTCAGATTTATATAACTTATTCAAGTCCTGAATTACATGCATAATTCCCTTATGGAAACTGTATTCTGTCAAATGCCAGTCAAGGCTACGGTCATGGTTCCACTCTGCGGTTTGCCCAAACTCACCACCCATGAAAATCAATTTGGTACCTGGATGAGCAAACATATAAGAATACATCAGCCGAAGATTTGCAAACTTACTCCATTCGTCTCCGGGCATCCGGCCAATTAATGAACCTTTTCCATGAACTACTTCATCATGCGAAAGTGGAAGCATAAAATTTTCCGTAAAGGCATACATGATGCTGAATGTGATATCATTCTGATGATACTTACGATGTATCGGATCATTTTTGAAATACCGAAGTGTATCGTGCATCCAACCCATCATCCATTTCTGACCAAATCCAAGACCACCAAGATATGTTGGCTTGGAAACGCCCGGCCACGCGGTTGATTCTTCTGCAATGGTGACGGTATCCGGGAACTGGCCATAAACTGTCTCATTAAATTCTTTCAGAAATACTATTGCCTCAATGTTTTCATTGCCGCCGTATTCATTGGGTATCCACTCTCCTGCCTTGCGGGAATAATCGAGATATAACATGGATGCTACCGCATCAACACGCAACCCATCGATATGAAATCTTTCAAGCCAGAACAAGGCATTACTTATTAGAAAAGATCGCACTTCAGGTCTACCGTAGTTATATATGTAACTGCTCCAGTCCGGATGAAAACCCTTCCTTGGATCTGCATGCTCGTAAAGATGAGTGCCATCAAAGTTGAATAGTCCGTGAGCATCACCAGGAAAATGAGACGGAACCCAATCGAGAATCACTCCGATGCCAGCATGATGAAATGCGTCAACCAGATACATAAAATCTTCCGGAGAACCGAAACGACTTGTCGGTGCAAAATAACCAGTCAATTGATAACCCCACGATCCAAAAAATGGATGCTCCATAACGGGAAGAAACTCAATATGAGTAAAACCCATTTCCTTTACATATTCTACCATCTCCACTGCAAGCTCGCGATAGGAAAGAGAACGGTTACCGTCTTCCAGCTTGCGGCGCCAACTTCCCATATGGACTTCGTAAACCGAGTACGGTCTTGCTTTTCCGGTTTGTTTCTTGCGCTCCTCCATCCACTCACCATCCTTCCAGTCATACTCTGCTCCCCAGGTTATGGAAGCGGTCTTAGGTGGAATCTCAGCATAAAAAGCAAAGGGATCCGCTTTCTCGAGATACTCTCCTGAGTTTGAATAAATAGCGTACTTATAAGCTTCGCCCTTCTGAACTCCCGGAAAAAAACCTTCCCATATCCCGGACTCATCCCACCGTGGATTTAATTTATGTGCAGTGTTTTGCCAATGATTGAAGTTTCCAATGACTGAAACAGATGTGGCATTCGGTGCCCAAACTGCAAAGTAAGATCCGTCTTTACCTTTATATTCAGCCTGATGGGAGCCTAACTTTTCATATAGCTTATAATGTTTCCCGGACTTGAAAAGATGGATATCAAAATCTGTCAGGAGGCTAAAACTCTCCTCACTGGTAGAAGTACGCTTTGA
>JANYDR010000059.1 GCA_025363495.1 Cyclobacteriaceae bacterium
TCAAAACTGTATTTGGGTCTTGTTCTGTATCGAGCGGAAGTGTTGATGAATTAACCTGTTGATTGATTTTTGTTGTTATGGTCGCTTTTGTAGTATAGCTAAAAGGTTGAGGGGGACCGACTTTTAAATTATAAAGAGTAACCGAAGGGTGCTTAAGATTGTTCGCCGGATTTTGTAAGAAATGTTTGACCGGTATTGCATAGTAATCAACGAACAAAGAATTAAGAGAAGAAGATATTGTGCGATCAGTAAAAGAAGTGTCATTGGCATTGCGGTTTACGTTCATATAAACGTAATCGACGCTCCATGTATCATACGGACCTGAAAGTCGTGCGAAATTTTGAAACCTGAACTGGAAGCCATCGTGATAGAAACGATCATCGGCCACCGGTAGAACTACCTGATAAAAAACAGTTGGACTCAGGGAATCACTGTTTTCGACAGTGAACATTGGTTCCCATTTGTTGTCGGAATTTTTGAACGATACAACGAGTTGGTCTCCCGGATCGGGCGTTTCGCCATTACCCGTTACCTGGTAGAAGAAGCTGATGAAAACAGACGAATGCAATGCTGGATCAATTGCTGTCATTCGAATGGGTTGCGATACCAGGTTGTCTGCAAATCCCTTTGCCAACACGTCATTCACGTTATAAGGTTTGCCCAGTGAATCGACACCATCGAACGTTACGACGTTTTTGGATGGAGGATTTATGCCAATTCCATTGTTAAGAAAAACAGATTGGCCAAATTGCCAGAGGTTTGGATCTGGAGAAATCTGTGAGTCAGAATAGGAAAAGTCATCCCAGAATGGAAGATTCAGAGTGGACTCAATTCTAGCTCCTGGGTTTTTTTTCGAATGAGAACTTTGTGATCCAATCGGATATTCTACCAGTTGAGCGAAGGCAGTAGAGAAGGTTAGTAATAGTAGAAATTGAAGAAGAATAATTTTCACGCCACAATGAATTCCCCGATAAACGGACAGGTAACTTGAGAAATTGCTTTTTTCAATTTGGGAATTCAAAGCGTTGACCTTTCATCTTTACTCTTTCGTCTCTTAATTATTATTCTCATCATCAGGAACAATCGTGCCCTTAGGACCAATCCACAGGTCAATTGGGTCCCCAATGCTAACTGAATCGCCGGAGGCTGGCGATTGCTTGAGAACGTAAGAGGTGATGTCGGTAGTATCTGCGCCTTCGGGAATTTGTACCGATCCCAGATGCAGGCTTAAATTACCAAGACGAAGGATCGCATTTGGATACGACATTCCTACAAAATTCCCCATAATAAAATCTCTTGGGCCTGCTCCATCACCGACTACAAGATCAATAACTGATCCTTTGGGAATCCGAATACCAGGCAATACTGCTTTTCCGTTCATTCTGATTTCAATCAAAAGGTCTCGGTTTGGATGACGTTGATAAATGATGCGGCCTCTGACGAGCTCGCTGCTTCTAAGTACTGCTTCAGCATTTAGCAAGGAACCTGAGTTACCTTCTCCAAACAGATTGGGAAGTGGTAAGGTTGGCGGCGAAGCGCGGTTGATCGATATATAAATCTTACGATTTTCCTTAACATAGTGACCTGGTTTTGGAAACTGTTGCAACACACTAAGAGGAGGATAGTTGGAAGAGTAGGCGGAGTCACCAACTTCATAGCGAAGTCGTAATGGCATTAGAATACTGTCAATTTGTGAAATGTTTTTTCCGGTAAGGTCAGGGACCCAGATACGTTCTCCGTGGTTAGTCGTGTTTGGCAAATAAACATAAAAGTAGGCGACGCCAAATAATAAAATGATTCCTACAGCAAGTGCTATAGAAGCAAGTACCGAGCCCAATGTAGTCTTTCCCTGAAATGGAAACTTCAATTTCATTTATGCTAGAATTTTAAAGAAGAGGCAAAGTTATGCTGAATCCGGCTATTCAGCTTATTTCTCTCCAAAGACAAGTAAATCAATTTGGATATAAGGTCAGTGAATGATATGCCTCGTTCTTTCCACATCATTGGAAACATGCTTGAATTGGTAAATCCCGGAATGGTGTTGATTTCATTCACATAAATCTCACCGTTATCTGCAAAGAAAAGATCAACACGTGCATAGTCTTCACACTTCAGTGCTTGAAAAGCCCTGACAGACAATGATCTGATTTTCTCTACCGCGTCGGTTGGTAGTTTTGCGGGCACATCAATGGTTACAGCCTTTCCATCAACGTACTTTGCGTCGAATGTGTAAAACTCATATTCTTTGCTGATAATAATTTCGCCGGGAAGGGACGCTTGCGGAGTGCTGTTCCCAATGATGGCACATTCAACTTCGCGGCCCTTTACATATTTCTCAAAAAGTAATTCATGATCGTAGCGAAAAGATTCCTCTACAGCAGGAGCGAAGTCTGCTTTTGACTTAACTTTTGTTACGCCTACAGAGGAACCCAGGCTGGCTGACTTTACCATGAAGGGTAAACCCAGCTTGCTTCTGATTTCTTCGAACGTAGGTTTGTGTGTATCGTAGAAGTTGACGGGAATAAAATCAGTCACAGGTATTCCTGCCTCACGCATTAATCGTTTGGCAACAATCTTGTTCATAGAGAGTGAAGAACCCAATACCCCTGTTCCCACCACCGGCAAGTCAAGTGACTTTAATAATCCCTGAATACTTCCATCTTCTCCATCTGTTCCGTGAAGGAGCGTGAAGACAACATCAGCAGAGATTTTCTGAGCACCACTTTTGAGAATGGGTTGCTTAGGATCAAGCTGTATAGAGAGCGGTTTGCCTTTTTGAATATTCTTGCTGACCGTTTTAGTATGATACCATTTTCCTTTTTGCGTGATTCCGATGGGAATAGGCGTAAACTTCTTGCGGTCTATAAATTCAAAGATATTTTTGGCTGAATTAACAGATACTCCGTGCTCTACGGAACGTCCGCCATATAGGATTGCTACGTTGATTTTGCTCATTGATTTTTTAAATCAATCCAAATATAGAAAATCCTGTTAATGCCCGATGAATACTTTCGTCGTACTGACCTGATCTTCGATTTGTAGCCGGAAAAGATAGAGCCCTGCAGCCTGGACGCTGAGGTCGAAATAGTAGGTTTGATTTAATGTTTCAGGAAGGATGCTGTCGGCAATAATCTGGCCCATCAGAGAATAAATCTGGAGTCTGACATTTGTTTTTTCGGGGAGATTAAACGAAAGTGCCACATCGGATTCCGAATTTCGTGTTGAGTAGTAAAGTGTATAGAGCTGGTCAGGAATGATTGGTTTCGTATCATCTCCGGCAA
>JANYDR010000101.1 GCA_025363495.1 Cyclobacteriaceae bacterium
CAGGGCTTTTGGCTGGAAGAGCACCTGAAAATCACTTGTCGCCGTGGCAGGCTTCCAGGAAACATCCGGTCGGGAAAAATTAATCCGTGTATAAGGGCAATTATCCAACAGGCATGGATATTGAAGAAAGAGATTTACTCCAACGGTATCTGTCTTTAATAAAAATTGATTGCGATCAATGACTTTCGCAAGAACTAAAGGTGAAGCCGAAACAATATCACCATTAACAACCCGTCTTCCATCTATTGTCAATTCCAGCAAAGGTGCCCGGTGATCTGCCTCCACCTGCAAGTGATTGTATAGAGCTAGAAGATTGTTATCATAGTAAAGTTCTGGCTGTATCTGGGGATTTACAAACACTGATATGTCATTAGTCCCTGACTTGCCCTTGGTGTTTACCGACACCAAAAATTTTGTTGTATCACCTGGTGCCGGTGGCCTGATCCGGAATGTATTTCGTTTGTTTGATTTTTGATCGCCCGAAAAAACATCTACCTGTACTAATAAAGAGTCGGCGAAATTTCGGGATGAGATATTTGTAAAACCATATTTCGTGCTCCAAACCTGTCCCTCCTGAACTGTCTCCAAACCTTTCAAGCCTGAATATGTCAATAATCCTTCCGCCATTGGCTTGTACGTAACAAGCCAATGTCTCAATTGCACAGGTGTAAGATCTACGACATCTTTTGTATCGAGCTTCAACTTAAGGTAAGGAAACTGAGTTGCATTAATGTCCGAAAAATCGACGGTATTATTCACGTTGCTTTTAATGAGTGTCTCATGACCCGCCAAATCAACACCCGTTACTTCCACACCATATTGGTCGTTAATGGTAGCTTCGGTAAGCTGAGAAATCATTTGCAGCCATTGCTGCGCCGGGCCGATCGTCACCGATGTCATTGAGCCTTGCGAATATCTGCCAGTGATTGTCTTATTTACTGTCAGCTGCTGAGCATTCGCTGGAGATTGAGTAGGTCTGAAAATCCGGGCGCTGCCAGCAGCAGATCCCTTTTTCCCAAAAATCACAAAGGGCTCACCCGGCTGTATTCCATTCAATTGAGTTGCTGCCAATCCGATGCCTGCTAATGCCTGCTTTACGTTCGCTGACCATGAAGCAAAACCTGCGTCACCAATCGAAAAAAGAATAACAGAATCACTTAGATAAATATTTTTAACCCATTGAATAACATCGTCATTATTGCCAGTTTCCAGCTCAGTGGTTAAGAAATTGTTTATCACTTGGGGCGCCCGTCCGCATGCCTTCGGATCAAAAAAATTAAAGAAGGGTGTTCCTGCATAAGGTGCAGACGAATTCTTGTCGAAGGCAATCAGGTTAAGTGTATTGTTGCGACAAGGTTGCTCTTGTGTTGCTACATTATACTCGTCGTTGTTGATTTTTAATGAGACTTGAGAAAATGGAGTTGCATTCGCACTGCCGAATGTTGTAAGATCAATGGTAGAAATTGTTTCAAGAAATGATAAACGGCCAAGCGCCGGATCACTTATAAGCCCCGCTGTTTGATCCTCTGAAAATTGAGGGGATTTTATCTGGGCCCATCCCTCCGGACTATTTTTAATAAATACAAAAGAGGAAGCCGTCCAGTCAGTACTTTCACCTGATGCAGGTGTTTCAAATTTAGTTCTCCAATAATAAACCAATGAATCGTCAGCCAACAATGTAAGTGGCATTTTTATCACCACTTTTCCTGTCAACACTTTTCTGTTCAGGTAAGGACTATCAAAGGTGGAGGCTGTATCCACTTCTATTTTAAAAGAACGGCTATCCGCTACAAGATCTGAATTCTGAAACACAAGATTGACAGAATTTGTATTAACAATTGCATAGGGACTTGGGAAAAGGTTCTTTGTACCGTTAAGTGGAATAAAAAAATTGACGCCAGCCTTGTTATTGGCCTCATTTAATTCACTGATTTTATTATCAGGATCAATAACCACAGAGAAATTATTACTACCAAATTCCGTATTGTTTCTTCCTCTTTTTATTACAACCCGGATTATTTCACTATAGAGCACAGGACTAACAAGCGTGTCATAGTTCACTATAGAATTATCACTAAGAGTCCTGGTAACTTTTATTTCGATGGGCCCTGGTTGAGCCCTTCCAAAATTCCTCACCTGGATATCGACGGCAAAAGAGTCTGATCTTGCTGTCACTGGTCTCCCATCAATGGATACAACAGATACGGAGTTATTATTAATTTCATAATCCGGTTTACTGGCGCTAAATAAGGTCACCGCCGGGTCGCCCAACAGTACCATTTGCTGCACCTGTGTAATGGATGAAAGATCGTTTCCAGAAATAGAAAGATAACGCCTTCCCGTTTCTTTTTGGATCTCTCCAACACCTTTCCTCATGAAAGAAGAATCACCAAATGCAACTGTGTAAAAAATATCGGAGTACTGACGCAGTGTATTAGTGAACCCAAAAGAACTGTGGGCAATGAAAGACTTGGCGCCCTTGTTGGCTGTCAGCATCCAGTCCTCACCAAACGTAAGGCGATTATCAAAAAAGCGACCTGCGTTACAACCGTTAATTAAGAAACCGGGATACTTTCCCGCATTGTTATAACCCAGGGTCGGATCACTCACATATCCGATATCAATATCAATTGTTCCAGGACCAGAGTGACCGAAGAAAGTAACAAGATTAAGTCCACTATTCACCTGGTCCTTTACATTGACCAGCTCTACATTTAATGTTTGTTTGGAAATGGTTTGCGTCTTTCCACCGAGATAAATTGTGTCTGCAATAGCTTTGAACCCATCGACGTAACTCCGAAAGGTCTCTGGTTCCCCAGCGTTAATACCCCCGCTGAGATGCAAAATGTTTTTTCTCCAGAGATCATCAAAAGCAAGACCTTCCGTTTCTTTTATTTTATTAAGATAAGCAGCAACTTGAGTAGCCGTACTGGCTGTCAACCTTCCCGTGGCAACGGCAGGCTGATAACTAGTTCCATTAAGTCCGGCAGTAAATGCGATGTCTGCGCCTGGCATTCCTGCAGAAGGCACAAGATCGCGGAAGTCGGTTGAAGTAAAAGAAGTCTTGCGATAAAATCCCTGCGAAACTTCGAGTCCTTTACCGATAAGAAATAAAAATTTTGGATGACCACCATTCACCATGTATTTCATGAACTGATAAATAGCAAGGGGCGAAGTTTCTCCATAGTTAAACTGATCATATAGCTGATCGATTGGCACCGTCAATGTATCATAACCCCCTCCCAATGAGGATGCACGGTACGCCGCGTAACTCTGGACGGCATCTCCATATCCCAGGGCTGGTTTCATTAGCACCCTGTTCGAAATAATTATAAAATCAGAAAGTGACGGCGCGATAGACCTAAAGCTTGCTTTTCGAAGTGTTGACGTTAAGGTTACGTTGGAGACGTAAAGTTTTTTTCCGGAAAAGGTAACAGCTCCTATTCCTCCCGGAACTGTAGTAGTACCAATCATGCCGGTATTATTCACATCAGAAATATCCCAAACACCAGCACCAGCCGGAGGGTTTAAGATTTCTAAATAAGATTTTGGAGATGCATTGGAAACAAGGTTAAACGTTTTTTCCGTTGACGAATTGGCATCAAAGCTCTGTGGAAAATTTACCTTTATATATGACACACTTAACTGATCACGAGAAGAAGATGTGATTCGCACACGCACTGTCATTGTTCCACCGGATCCAATGTCGCTCCAATTAAGCAATGACGATAGCTTAACTGTTTGGAATAAGGAAAAAGTAGAAGATGTTATAAGGCGAAGGGAGCCGCCGTTTGGTCCGGCATAAATTTCCACCTGATGCCCTGTTTCATCACGGCCAGCAAGCAAAACCTCCAGTTGCGGAGAACCAATTGATGTAACACCTCCCGAAAGATTGTTAATTACAAAATCCTGCTGGCCAGTACAACCGGAAAGACTTGTACATATTACAGAACCGGTCCAGCCTTCTCCCTGATCAAAGGCAGTGCCTTGAATCTCTCCACCCTGAGTAAGACCTCCCGAGTAATCACTTGAATAAACAAGTAATTGCTCCTGATTGTGATATGCTTCTTTAGGAAGTCCCGAACTATTAGTTTCAGAGAAGAAACTCATTCTCTTACCCTGAACGGGTAATGAATTCCAGGTAAGAAAGTAAGCCGTGGTGTCATTAAAGAGATTATAATACGGATGAGGTTGCAGCGTAGATGGCTTGTAAAGATTTACATCAAGCGTGCCGTCATTACGTTGTCCATAAAATTCAATGAAGTCCGGGGCATCAAAAGCAGCGTCGGCCTCACCCTGGATAAAAATTGCCTGTTCTGTACCGCGATGAAAGAGATTGATTCTTCTTGGGTCGATTGAACCTATTGGAACGCCCGCTGCCTGAAGGTCGGCGTAGGAAATTTTGTAAATACCATTTTTAGCAACGGGTATCTTATAATATGATTGAGTGAAGTTGATCCATTCGTTGCCAAACTGAGCAAAAGCGGAATTAGTCCAAACAATCATTGAGACCACACAAATGACTGCCAAAATCTTCCCCTTCAAAGCGCTTTTCATTAAAAGTGTCGTCAACATGTGAATACGGCTGCGTGCAGGGACGTAAATGGCCTATTTTGCCGGAAATTCACATAAAACAAAAATAAGGGAAAATATTTGAATAGTACTTGGCCATACATAGTACTTTACCCGTATAATGGCTCAGGGCTCTTATTTAATATTTTGGATGTATGAATCTTGAGAACACACAGGTACAGATGCGGAAGGGAATATTGGAATATTGCATCCTCCACATCATCTCCCGGGGCGAAGTATACGCTTCGGACATGATAGAAGAACTAACGGTAGCACACATGATCGTGGTGGAGGGAACGTTGTATCCTCTGCTTACACGGTTAAAAAATGCCGGACTGGTTGAATATAAATGGGTGGAATCCAAGTCAGGACCACCACGCAAGTATTACAAGCTCACTGAAATTGGTGCTCATTTTCTGAAGGGACTTTCCGAAACCTGGGATGAACTTGTTCAGTCAACGGACCAGATCACTCAAAAATCTAAAGCAAACGTTTAAAAAATTAACTGAACACTCCTATCTTTTAGTTGTGATATGAAAAAGAACATCAGCATCAACATCAGCGGCATTATTTTCCACATCGAGGAAGACGGTTACGAGACCTTGCGCAAATACCTCGACTCAGTCAATAAATACTTCGCCACCTTTGACGACAATAGCGAGATCCTTTCCGACATAGAGTCGAGAATTGCAGAAATATTCCTGTCAAAGCTCAACGACGGAAAGCAAGTAATCACATCAGAGGATGTAAGCAGCCTTATCTCAACTATGGGAAGTGTGAGCGACTTCAAAGCCGCAGAAGAATCAGAGTTTGCTGCCGGAGAACCTGCAAAAGAATCACGCCAGGAGAAAAAATCTTCTGCTACTTCTGCACCAAAAAAACTTTTACGCGATCAGAACAAAAAAATATTAGGAGGTGTGTGTGCCGGTCTCGGCCATTATTTCAACATTGATCCTGTGTGGCCAAGACTATTGCTGGCCCTGCTTACCATCGGAACTTCCGGATTCTTCTTCATCGTGTATATTGTTTTATGGATCGTATTACCGGCAGCAACTCTTGAAGAAGAACCATCAATCAAAAAGATGTATCGCGATCCTGATAAGAAAGTGGTTGGCGGTGTAGCATCCGGTATTGCTGTATTTTTTGGGTCAGACGTGGCCATCGTCCGAATACTGTTTGTGATACTGGCAATTTCCGGTGGAGTTGGTGTCATACTGTATATCGTGCTCTGGATTGCTCTGCCAGAAGCCAGGACCATTACCGAGAAAATGCAAATGCAGGGAGAACCTGTAACACTATCCAACATTGAGTCAACGGTAAAGAAAAATTTGAATGAAAAAGAAGGGGAAGAAAGCACGCTTACAAAAATTATCTTATTGCCTTTCCGGGCCATCGCCGCGATTCTTAACGGACTTGGAAGAATACTCGGTCCTGTTCTTGGTTTGTTGGTTGATATTTTCAGGGTTGCCATTGGACTGGTTTTCACTTTCACGGGGTTATTGTTAATCCTGGCACTGATACTAAGCTTCGGTGTAATCGGTGGTCTATTCAATGCACCTGACTGGCAGTTGCTTACTGACTGGTATGTACCTGCACCCAACTTTCCAATAAGCGCCATACGCAATAGTTTCCCTACATGGACAGTAATATTTACATTCCTGGTCGCTTTCATACCAGCTTTGTTTATCGTTCTGCTCGGCAATTCCATTATCGCAAAGAAGATGGTATTTCGCTCTGTCGTTGGATGGTCATTGTTTGTAATATTTTTTGTGAGCCTGGCGGTAGTGAGCTTCACGGTACCACAAATAATCTATAGCTTCAAAGAAGAGGGCGAATATAAAGTTGAACAGGTATTTGCATTGAATGGCAAAACACCGGTTTTCAATATCACTGAAACGGGAATGGATGATTATAAAGTGACAACTCTATCTCTAAGAGGTTATGAAGGAAAAGACATTAAACTGGTTGAGCGTTTTGAATCACAAGGGCCTTCACGAAAAGTAGCTGCCGAAAATGCTCAGATGGTTGAATATAAGGTAGTCCAATCGGACAGCGTGATCTCGTTTGATTCGAATATCACTTTTAAAAAGGATGCAAAGTTTCGCGCACAGCGACTTGATATCGATGTGTTCGTTCCCTTTGGGCAGGCATTTGTAATAGATGCACATCTATGGAGGTTGATTGACACTGATGTAATTGACTTGCGTGATCATTACGGTTTTTCGCTTAATGAGGATACTCAGACATGGAAAATAACTGAACGCGGTCTTGAGTGCGCATCTTGTCCTGCGAATGTCACAGAGTCAACTCACCGAAACACCGATGAGTTTGGTTTGAAAGATTTTAATTCTCTTGATCTACAAGGTATGTTTAATGTACGTGTCGAGAAAGGTGATTTCGCAGTAGAGATAAAAGGAACTGAGGCAGAACGTAAGCGCTACGATGTATATGTATCAGGAGAAACACTTGTTATTGATTACGATGATGACCGTAAATTTTTCTGGAAGAAAAATATGCTGGACAATGAAATGAGAATAACTATTACGATGCCGGTGCTCAGGCAGCTCGATGTAAAAGGTGGAGGTAAGTTGAAGTTTAGTGGCTTTGAGGAAGATGAAGTGGATATAAAACTTATGGGCGCCATTATGGGAGAAGGTGAACTGGTAGCAAATACACTTAATTTGGAGCTAACCGGGGCTTCATTCCTCGATCTTTCGGGCAGCGGAAAATTTCTGGAGGCTGATATTCTTGGAGCTTCAGGACTTCGAGCCTATGGATATGAAGTCAAGCATTGCATAGTAGAAGCACATGGGGCCTCCAGCGCAAAAGTGAATGTTACAGAAACACTTGAGATTAAGAAAGGCATTGCAAGTAGCGTGTCTCATAGGGGTAATGCGGAGGTTATTAAGCGTTAGTGCAGTTAAAATCGTGATCTGTAATTAGTGGTCAGTAATCGGTTGTTAACCCACTCGACTGATTACTGACCACGGATTACAGATTACCCAAAGTAGCATCTTCATTCCTCCACCCACTCAACCGACTATATTCCCCTTGTATCAAAAATCCCACATACCGCGTTACCTTGATTCAGGCTCTTTGGAAAACTTAAATTTGCACCGCTTCAATAAAGAGATTGCCCTTTCCATCCTTTAAACCAACATAATATTTATCGGAATACGGTACACTGGGGGAGTGACCATACGGGTGTTTGCCGCGTCTCATCGAAGAATAAATATTTATTCATCGCCAGTTGTAGAGAAAAACATTTCTTTATTTGCCTTTGAATGCCATTTTTGTATTGGCTATATTGAACTTAGTAACGAAACTCTACTACGAATCAAAGTAACCAACGATAGAGTGATCTTTATCAGATATTGTTCGCCGGTTGGCTGGGCCTGAAAAGGTATCCCGGCTTTTTATATTTTCTACAACACCCCTCCAATGGGTATTTCAAAGAAAATCTTTGTTAATATTTGATCCATTCAGAAGTAGAAATTTGTAATTTCACTTCGTCACAAACGGCCTAATGAAGATCCCCCTTCTAATCCTTGTTGTACTCAGTTCGCTTACCGCACTCGCCCAGAAACAGGGCCTGCATGGTCAGGTATTTTGGGTCTCGGGAAACCAGATGCCGGGTCCAAATTCCATTTTATCTCCCAATCAGGGAGCAGTACGAGAAGTGCTTATTTATGAGCTCACTACCATTAAAGATGTCACTCAGGTAGGTCCCTTCTTTCGGGACATCAAAACAAAAATGGTCGCGAGCATTCAATCCAAGCCCGACGGGACATTCAAGATAAAGCTTCTTCCAGGAGCTTATTCTGTGTTCACAAAAGAGAAAAACGGCCTTTACGCCAATCTCTTTGATGAAAAAAATAATATCAACCCAGTCGTTATCAAAACCGGCCAGTACATCTGGAAAGTAATCACAATCGACTACGACGTAGCTTACTAGGGCTTTTTCCTTTAATTTTCATTCACCAAGCAACCTACATCCTATGGTTTGCATCTTATTGGTGAAACAACCTTAATGCAATTTCAGATTTACAGCGCGCGCGAAAAGGAACTGATTGAAGGCTGCAGGAGGAACGAACGCTCTGCCCAGAAAATGCTGTACGAACAGATGTCGGGCAAAATGTTTTCACTCTGCTGCCGGTACATCAAAGACCGTATGGAAGCGGAAGACGTACTGATAACTTCTTTCACGAAAGTGTTCGAGCGCATCGAACAGTTTAAAGGTGATGGAAGTTTTGAAGGTTGGGTAAGAAGGGTCGTAGTGAATGAGTCTCTCTCCTACTTGCGTAAAAACAAAAGCATGTACCTGGAGACTGACCTTGAAGCTGCCGACCGCGAGCCCGACTTCAGTAATCTGAGCAGCCATCTCGAAACAGAAGACCTGCTAAAGCTTGTTTCAGAACTGCCGGCCGGCTATAGGATTGTTTTTAATATGTATGCCATTGACGGCTACTCACACAAAGAGATTGCCGCTCACCTTGGGATAAATGAAAACACGTCTAAGTCGCAATTGAGCAGGGCAAGAAATCACTTGCAGGCGAAGTTGCTGGAAATGGAACAGAATGATAAGTTAAAAGGATTTGAAGATGGTCGTTGAGAGGGTGAATCAAATTAAACCGAAAGAGAAATGAACAAGCTGGAAAAATTATTTAAGGAAAAACTGACTGATCATTCAGTTGCACCTTCAGCCAGAGCGTGGGAGAAAATAGAAGCAGGGCTTTCAAAAAAAAATAAAGGAGTAATCTGGCTTCGGTGGGCGGCTATATTTCTTTTAGGTGCCTTGATGCTTGGTTTGTTTTTGATTCGCAAAGAAGACATTCCATTACCAATGGCAGAGAAGAAAGAAATCCCGGAAAAAATTAGACCTGAAATTGAAAAACCTGCAATTGCTATTGTTGAAGATAAAGCACCAAGTAAAAATAAGGGAAGTCAAAAGAAAGCTAAAAAAAGTGGTCCGGTCAAACAAATAGCCCCTCAAGTATTGATTGCAAAAGAAGACCAGAAAGAAGTTGCTGAAGTTGCAAAGGAGACAACTGAGGAGCCGGTGACTGATCAGGTTGAGACATCATTGACAGAAGCGCCGATCGCTCAATCTTCCAAAAAAACTCAATCAATTCTTTTGATCTATACTCTTGAAACGATCGAGCCAACTCAGGAATCAGAAAACACAGAAATAGCATCAGTCGACAAGAAGGAAACTTCAATTAAACGAGTGATGAGATTTGCTAAAGATGTCAAGAACGGTGATGCGCCACTGGGAGGACTACGGGTGATGAAAGAAGATCTATTCGCCCTCGAATTAAAAAAGAAACCAACGGGTAAAAAACAATAAGAACATGAAAGCACTATTAAAAATAAGCATGATGACATTACTGGTTGGACTTTCTGCTTCGGCGATTGCACAACAGGATTCCGTTGTCATTCGCGTAGGTAAAGAAAGCAAAGTAATTTTCTCGATAAAGGACAAACGCGACCTAGAAACACTTAAGCATTATGACTTCCAGGCGTTGATGAACGATATGGTACAGAAACTGGAAAAGCGTGACAGCACAGCCATCACCAAACCTTCAAGCGATTACCTTAAAGATTCCGCACAAGTTAAGTCGACCTCCACAGATGATTGGGTAAGAGACCGCGACCGCGGTGATGAAGACAACGTAGGACATTATAGCAGTAAAAGAAACAAAAGCCGCAAAACATACAATTCGTTTAACATTGATGTGGGTATGAACAACTACCTGCAAAACGGCAAATTTCCAGATGCGAGTAATCTGCCCTATGCTGTTAAGCCGTGGGGATCATGGTATGTGGGACTGAACTCGATCTGGCGCACCCGCATCTCAAAAAAATTCTTCCTGGAGTGGGGAGGTGGAGTAAGCTGGTATAATTTTAAATTTAATGACACAAAAACGGTTCTCTCAAAGGATGATAACGGTGTAATTTTTTCCCAGGACCAACGCAATGTTGATCTGCGCAAGAGCAAACTTACTGTGACCTATATTAATATTTCTGCGGTCCCTATGATTGATTTTGGAGATAATTCCAGAAAATATACTCTTCTTGATGGAGGAGGTCATCATTCAAATTCATTTCGCATAGGAGTCGGCCCTTATGCAGGATATAGAATTGACAGTTATACCAAACAAATGTATTACGATAACAACGATAAGTTCAGAACACATGATCATGATAATTTTTATCTGAACAATCTCCGGTATGGCCTTCGTCTTCAGGTTGGCTTTTGGGATACTGATGTATTCTTCAATTATGATATGAATGATCTCTTCACAACGGATAAGGGTCCGAAGTTGACGGCATTTAGTTTTGGAATTACCTTGTAGTCAATTTGAAATGCCAAAGCTCGGATAAAAGTCGAATGTATTTCCCACAGATTCCACAGACTAACCAGCCCCTTGTTGGTGTTTTTCACCAACAAGGTTTAAATTAAAATACCCTTCACTCCTTATCTCTTCTTAACATCCGTTCCACGCATTATCATATCGCGCTCATCATTTCTCAGCGTATAATACTTACAGAAAGAGGAGGGGCTTGGCCATTGAAGAACAAGTAAAACAGAAGTCAGGATAAAAAGACCCGTAAACCAGGCACTGCCTGTTAGAAAAAATCCTGCCGCCATCATCAGCGAATAGCCACAATACACCGCCATTTTTAAAATAGTGAGCGTATAATATCCGTCCATTTTTTTAGCCAGCTCAATAAGCGCGTTAAGTCGCTTTAATCTCATTCTCCACAACAAGTTAACAGTCGTTAGGTCTACAAAAAAAATGATTATTGAGACAATAAGTAACGTTGATTCGGTTTCCGGATCGGGCAGCATGGCAGCATTTTTCAACATCCAGAGGTACAAAAAGATGAATGCCAGCAACGGCAGCAGTAGGAGGATGAAGCCGATAGTATTAAGTTTGTAGAAGTATTCTTTTATAGATAGGAATTTCATTCTGATATTCGGTAGATAAAGGTAATAAGGAAAAAGTACATGGAACCAGTCGTAAACCTAACCCGCAAAGAGCAAGTAATCCGCAAGGCAGCCGAGCTTTTCCGTGAGAAGGGCTATGCAGCTTCTTCTATGCGTGACCTTGCCCAGAAATTGGGCATCGAAGCCGCCAGCCTCTATTCCCACATAAAATCAAAAGAAGAGATACTTCAGAGCCTTTGTTTTGACATGGCCATGGAGTTCCGAAAATCCCTGGATGAAGTTGAAAAGCAAAAAGGACCTGCCAGTGAGAAGCTCAAAAAAGGAATTATTGGCCACATAGAAGTAATGGCAAAGGATCTTACAGCCTCCGCTGTTTTCATGAATGAGCATCGTCACCTTAGTCAGCCATTCCTGCGTGAATTTCTTCTCTTAAGAATCAATTATATCAACCGGTTTAAAGATATTATTGAAGAAGGCATTAATTCTGGTGAGTTTAAGGAGAACATCGACAAGAAACTTGCTGTGATGACTCTCTTTTCATCCCTTAACTGGATGCCTCAATGGTACGACCCCAATAGCAACATTGTGCCGGAAAGTCTTGGTCAACAACTAGCTGATATGCTGGTAAATGGAATTAAGCGACCTAAAGCTTAGTGTTATATCTAACAAAATAAAAGTCGACTGCAGATCTCGCAGATTTAATCCACCGATTTTTTCTGAACTCAAGGATTCCGCGAAAATCAGCGAATATTCGATCTGTGGAATCCGTGGGAAATGCATTTCAGTCTACTTTATCACAAGATCTAATAAAGTTAGAAACTTGATAATCTCAAATAAAGCACCTTTCCTCATCCTTCTTTGTTATTTTTGCAAACGGTCGTTAGCCTAGCTAAATTGAAGACTATTTTAGTGAGAAACAGTTAGCACTAGTTAAAAACAAGTCAATCAGTATGTACGGAGGCGGAAACACATTTGAAGATGTTAAGACGGACGACGTAGTGTTGGAGGATCCGAATAGGCTCGCCGTATTTGAAGCTCGTATTGCACGGGGAGAAAAAATTGAACCCGCGGACTGGATGCCTGAACTTTATCGTAAGCAGCTCATACGAATGATTGAGCAGCATGGGCATAGTGAAATAATTGGTGCGCTTCCTGAAGGAACGTGGATCACGCGAGCGCCAGGTTTCAAACGAAAAATGGCTCTCATGGCGAAAGTTCAGGATGAAGTAGGACATGCTCAGCTACTTTATAGTGCCGCAGAAACGTTGGGCAAATCCCGCGAGCAAATGATCGACGACCTGATCACCGGTAAATCGAAGTATTCAAATATTTTTAATTACCCGACTTTTACCTGGGCGGATTGCTGCTTCATTTCGTGGCTGGTAGATGCTGGTGCAATTGTTAATCAATTAGCCAATGCAAAAGGAAGCTATGGTCCATATTGCCGGGCGCTTGACAGAATCTGTGCTGAAGAATCCTTTCACCTGAAGTACGGTCATCATTGTGTGATCTATTTAGCTGCAGGCACCGCCAAACAACGCGAAATGTTTCAGGAAGCACTCAATCGCTGGTGGCCTCCCATGATGCACTTCTTCGGGCCATCGGATAAAATATCAACACACACAGAAGTACTCATGCGATGGAAAGTGAAAATGGGCACTAATGATGAAATGAGAAATCAGTTCCTTGACATGTACGTTTCAAAGATATGGGAACTTGGTTTTATAATTCCAGATCCAAAGCTGAAGAAAAATACAGAAACGAATACGTGGGAATACACTGAACCTGATTGGGAAGAATTCAAAAGAGTGATCAACGGCGATGGTCCATGCAATAAAGAACGACTTGAAGTAAGAAGGATCGCTGAAGAAAGAGGTCGCTGGGTAAGAAAAGCACTCGCCTCTCCAAAGATGGCCTACGTTACTCCACTTGCATAGCTATGAATTCACTCGACCCTCGTGTAATTCGTTTGCCAAAGACAGGTGAACCTGGCATCATTCAACCGAAAGTTCCTCTCGATCAATTCGGATCATTTGAAGTCTTTGTACAACCCAAGGAAGGAAAGTCCTTTCAACACGAAGGCGTTGTTCATTCTCCTAATCTTGAATTAGCATACATCCTTGCCAAGGAAACATTTACCCGGAGATTTACCTGCGTGTCACTTTATGTTGTAGAAACGCGGAATGTATTTGCTTCTCCTTTGACCGATGGCAATAACAATGTGTATGATTTAATCGTTGATCCGCCACCTTCCAACAAAAAGGAACCTTACGAAATCTATCATTTACCGAAGCGAGGCAAACAACATATACACGTTGGCCAGGTAGAAGCAGGAAGTCCTGAAGAAGCAATGAGTTTTGCCAGGAAAAAATTCAACACAAAAATAATTTATAATGTATGGGCTGTGAAATCGGCTGATATTCGCTTCACTTCCATTGAAGAAAATGACTTCTGGATTACACTTCCTGAAAAACACTTTCGGGATGCCGCCGACTACAAAGGCGGTGACAAGCTGAAATTATTTTTAGAAAAACAAAAGTAACTTTTTATGAACTGGCGGTTATCACAGCGAATATTTGAAATCACATCAGTTGTGGCCATGATGATAGGTGTGGTCCTCATGTGGATGCGAAAAGACCCAAATCACTATTTGGTATACGGTGGATTTCTACTGCTTGCTTCCGGAAAACTAGTAGAAGCAATCAATTTGAATGATCCAAATTTTAAGATTATTAAAATCATGGCATGTATTTGTATCTACGTACTGGTCTTGCTGAATTTATTCTATAACGTCAAGTCAATTGTTTACATATTGATGCCGCTAGGAGCTTATTATGCATTGCATTACCGTCTAATGTTTCAACAAAAGCGAATATGAATGATCTCGCGCTAAAAGAGCTGCTTTACAAAATGGCAGATGATCTACTGATCCTCGGCCATCGCAATTCTGAGTGGACAGGCATGGGGCCGCTATTGGAAGAAGACATTGCATTCTCTTCGATGGCCCAGGACAAAGTGGGTCAAAGCCTGGCACTTTATACAATGCTTCATCAATTAGGCGAGCAAACTCCCGATACCGTGGCTTTCACCCGCAATGCTAATCAATTTCATAATTGCGTTCTTGTAGAATTGCCTAACCAGGAATATGACTTCAGTCTGGTCCGCCATTTCTTATTTGACACAGCCGACAGCCTACGTTGGAACATCCTCACCAAATCATCCTATGAGCCACTGGCTCAACTTGCAGGAAAAATAAAAGGTGAACTTCGCTATCATACGCTGCATGCCAATACCTGGGTCAAACAACTTGGTTCGGCAACAGAAGAAAGCATTTCACGTCTACAGAAATCAATTAATATTGTGATGCCCTACGCTTTAGGGATTTTTGAAGAGTCACCTTATGAGACGCATATAATAGACAAAGGTATTTTTGAAGGAGAGAAAGTATTGATGGAGAAATGGCAAGCTAAAGTGACAGAAGTTATCTCTCAGACACAGCTTCATCTTCCCGACTGGAAAATTTTAACACCAGTGCTTGGAGGACGAAAGGGGAAACATAGCGAGCACCTCCAACCTATGCTCGAAGAAATGAGCGAGGTTTTTCGAATTGATCCAACAGCAGAATGGTAAAAATAACTTTATAACACTATGGAAGCAGCTATAAACGAGTTACAGGAAATAATTATTTCTTACAGTAAAAAAATTGCTGCCATATCCGACAGTGAATTTTCAAACAAGCCCTTGCCAAACAAATGGAGCAAGAAGGAGGTTTTAGGACACTTGACGGATTCGGCTCACAACAATTTGCGCCGATTTGTCTGTGGACAATATGAAGCAACACCCTCGAAAATTGTTTACGATCAGGATTTCTGGGTAAAAGCAAATGATTATCAAAATCAAACTTCAGGCGACATCATCGCTCTTTGGAAGTTAATTAACATTCAAATCTGTAATGTATTGAGAACTATGCCATCAAACAGCTATGGAAATTCAAGCGATACAGGCAAAGAAGAAGTGAGACTTCATACGCTTAAGTGGCTGGCCCACGATTACGTAAAGCATCTCAAACATCATTTGAATCAGATTATTCCAGGTTCTTTTGACGTTATTTATACATGAGCATTCTTGCGGCCACCATTACTGAAGCTGAAATCTATTCCTGGCTGGAAGAAGTGAAAGATCCTGAAATACCGGTGCTCTCACTGGTGGATTTGGGTGTAATCACAAGTGTTAAGATCGTCGATGATTCTGTAAAGGTTGAAATGACGCCAACCTTTGTTGGTTGTCCGGCAATGGACTACATGAAAACTGAAGTAATCGAAGTTCTCACAGGGCATGGAATAAAAAATCCAACAGTAGAAATAAATTTTAAAAATGCCTGGAGCTCAGACAAGATCACCGAAAAAGGAAAAGAGGCCCTTAAAAAATTTGGTTTTGCTCCTCCTCCATCTACAAGGGAAATCATTCATGACCTCGACATTCTGGAACATGCGACCTGCCCACGATGCAATGGCAATCATACAGAAATGAAATCACCTTTCGGTCCGACGCTTTGCAGGTCATTGCATTTTTGTTTTGATTGTAAGGAGGCGTTTGAGCAGTTTAAGCCTATATAATTTATTAAGATTAAATTCTCGGCGGTTTCACGCAAAAGTCGCAAAGAAACAACCGCAAAGGTCGCAAACCTGATCTAACCTTTGCGAACTTTGCCTGTCTTTGCGGCTTTGCGTGAAATTTTTCCTGTAAAGTTATTAAATGCATCTCCTTTAAGCTCACAATATTGTTTTAACTTGAAATTGCGAAGCCAGCAAAAATCTTATGAAGAAATTCCTGAAATATTTAGTCTTGCTAATTGGATGTATTCTTCTGGTGGGAATTATATATCTATCCGTCACCTTCCCTCCCATCATGTCTGGCATGGCCGCCAAAACAATGTGCTCGTGTGTGTATGCCCTGGGGCGGTCGCCAGAGAGTGTTGTTGAGAAAGAACTTTCTGTTTTTCCAGGACTTGGCAAAGCAAAAATAGAATTCATTGACTCGTCTGCTGTGACTGCCAAAATATTCTGGTCAACGAGTAAAGCAATTTATCGTCAGGGACTTGGTTGTACGTTGCTGGCTGAACGATCAGAAGAAACAGTACGAAATCAGGATTTTACAATTGCTAAACCTCCCCTGAACCAGGATTCCATCAAATGGCCCATGGGAAATATTTTAGCCGATACCGTAATTACTGGAGTAAACTATTCTGCGATCAAAGAAGCCATTGACGAAGCTTTCGTCGATACTGATCCCAATAAGCCAAAAAATACTCTCGCCGTCATTGCGATTTATAAAGGTCAAATTGTTGGGGAAAAATATGCAGAGGGCTTCAATCAAAACTCAGTGCTAATGGGTTGGTCTATGACGAAAAGTTTAACGAATGCCTTGCTTGGAACTCTTGTAAAAGATAATAAACTAAGTATTGATCAACCTGCCCCGTTGGAAGAATGGAAAAACGATAATAGAAAAGTTATTACTATCAAAAATCTGATGCAGGGCAGCAGCGGACTTGAATGGAATGAGTCCTATTTTCTTCCTGGAGATTTTCACAACATGTTCATGTTCAGCGACGACAAAGGAGGTTATGCAGCATCCAAAAAATCGGAATTCAACCCGGACGAGGTTTTTGAATACTCCAGCGGCAC